>JABFYB010000805.1 GCA_013361475.1 Hamadaea sp. | reverse complement strand
GGGTCAGCGGACGTAGGACGGGTTGGCGAGCGCCCACGTCGGCACGGTGTCGCTTTCGACCGACTCCCACAGCTCGGTCGCCTTGACGGTGTCGGACTTGACCACGCTCTGGCCGTCGATGGTCGGCGTGCCGCCGGTCGGGTTGGTCACGAAGGTGACGTCCGAGCTGCCGATCGTGCGCAGCGCCCAGGCCAGGTTCAGCGGCGACAACGTGTCGTCGACGGTGACCGCGCTCGCGGTGGCGTTGAGGAACGCCGTCAGCTTGCCCAGGTCGGTGACCGTTCCGGTGCTGGTCGCCTTGTCCATGACCGCCTTGATGATCTGGTGCTGGTGGGCGATCCGGGTGAAGTCCCCGTCGGGGAACTGCTTCCGCTGGCGCGCGTAGTCGAGTGCGGTCGCGCCGTCCATGTGGGTGGTGGTGCCCGCGGCGTTCTTCGTGAACTTCCGGTACGGCGCGTGGATCGAGGTGAACGTCTTGTCGACCTTGATGTCGATGCCGCCGACGGCGTCGATGATCTCCTTGAAGCCCGCGAAGTCGATCATCATCACGTGGTCGAGCTGCAGACCGGTGAACTTCTCGACGGTCTGCACCATCAGATCCGCGCCGCCCCAGGCGTACGCGCTGTTGATCTTGGCGAATTCGCCGCCTTCGCCGTCAGCGGACTCGGGGACGTAGACCCAGGTGTCGCGGGGGATCGAGACGAGCTGGACGTTCTTGTGGTCCGCGCTGATGTGCGCCACCATGATCGTGTCCGTACGCGAGCCGCTGGTCCGGTCGGGGTCGCGCGAGTCGCTGCCGAGCAGCAGGATGTTCATCGCGCCCTCGGCGATGCCTTCGGGGGTGGACTGCTTGGCGTCGCTCAGCGCGGCGACCGAGATGCGGTCCACCTTCTTGTCGACGTTGCGGAGGTAGAGCCAGCCGCCGGCGCCGGCCGCCCCCGCCAGCACCACGACGGCGAGGCCGCCGGCGATGACGAATCGCCGTACCCGTCGCCGGGTCCGTGATCTGGACGTATAGACCGATCCATCTGCCATGGGGCGCAACGCTAGCCGGGTTGCCCCGGGGCGACCATGAATGTTTGCTGAGACCAACGCCACTGTCCGGACTTATCGTGCAGTGACGGCAACGTCGGATTTGCGTTGAATAGGCATGAAGTTCGTCGGCCTCGCCGGTCTCGGCCTGCTCCTCGGAACGTTCGCCCTGGCCAGCCCGGCTACCGCCGCCCGCGCCCCAGAAGTCGTCGCGATGAAGCCGGAAGCCGTCGCGATGAAAGCGGAGGCGATCGTGCGAGCCCCCGGCGGCCTCAACGTACGCTCCGGCGCCGCGACCGACCGGCCGATCCTCGGCACCGTCGACAACGGTTCCAAGGTCCGAGTCGTCTGCCAGGTCTGGGGCCAGCAGGTGAAGGGGAGCCGGCGGACGGCGGCGTTGTGGGATCGGCTGGACTGGGGCCACGGCCACGTCGCCGACGGTTTCCTCGAGTGGCCGACCGGCCGCCCGGCCCTGCCCTGGTGCGGTGACCCGCCGGTCGACGAGACGTCGTCCGCCGTCGACATCACCTCAGGCCGCCTCAACGTCCGGTCCGGACCGGGCACCAAGCACTCCACCGTCGGCTCGCTCGGCGACGCGGCCGGGGTGCGGGTCGAGTGCCGACGATGGGGCAGCACAGTCGACGGCAACGCGGTCTGGGACCAGATCGGCCCCGGCCGCTTCGTCGCCGACAAGTACGTCCGCTGGTCCCCGGCGAAGCCGCGGTATCCCTGGTGTGGGCAGGCCCCGGCGACGGTCCCGGCGGCGACGAAGGACGCCTTCTTCGCCCGGGTCGCCGGACCGGCCCAGGCGAGCGCCCGGAAGTGGAAGGTGCCCGCCTCGGTCACCATCGCCCAGGCCGTCCTGGAATCCGGCTGGGGCCGCAGCACGCTCACCCGCGTCGACCACAGTTACTTCGGAATGAAGTGCTTCGGCGGCCCCGGCCCCATCGCGGTGGGCTGCTCGACCTACGTCACCCAGGAATGCGCGAACGGCAAGTGCGGCTCGACCCGGGCGTCGTTCCGGGCGTACCGGGCGATGGGCGACTCCTTCGACGACCACGGACGGCAACTGGCCACGCTGGCGCGCTACGAGACCGCGATGAAGTACGCCGCCGACCCGGAGCGGTTCGCCCGCGAGATCCACAAAGCGGGGTACGCCACCTCACCCACGTACGCCAACAACCTCATCGACCTGATCCGCCGCTACGACCTGACCGAGTACGACCGTCAGTCTTGATGCCGGTCCGGGACGGGCTGGGGTGGCGGCGGCCCTACGTACCGCGAGTCCGGCCGGATGATCTTCGAGTCTTCGGCCTGTTCCAGGACGTTGGCACACCATCCGATGACTCGGCTGGTCGCGAAGGTCGGCGTGAACATCTCGCGCGGCAGTCCGCAGAGTTCCATGACGACTCCGGCGTAGTACTCCACGTTGGTGTGCAGCTCGCGGCCGGGCTTCAGCTCGGCCAGCAACGACAGCACACGCGCCTCGACGGCGACCGCGAAGTCGACGAGCGGGCCGCCGAGGGATTGGGCGACCCCCTTCAGCATCCGTGAGCGGGGGTCTTCGGTGCGGTAGATCGGGTGGCCGAACCCCATGATCCGGTCGCCGGACACAATCCGTGAGCGGAGCCAGTCGTCGGCCTGGTCGACCGAGCCGATGGCGTCCAATGTGTCCAGTGCGCGGCTCGGGGCGCCGCCGTGGAGCGGGCCGGACAGGGCGCCGAGCGCGCCGCCGATGCAGGCGTACAGGTCGGCGCCGGTGGAGGCGATGACGCGGGCGGTGAAGGTCGACGCGTTGAAGCCGTGGTCGACCGTCGAGATCAGGTACTTCTCGACGGCGGCCACCTGCGACGGCGACGGGACAGTCCCGGTGATCATGTACAGGTAGTTGGCCGCGTGCGGCAGATCGTCCCGGGGTTCGACAATCTCCAGGCCGAGGCGTAGCCGATACAGCGCGGCCAGCAGGGAAGGCGTCAGGGCGCACAAGCGCATCGCCTGCGCGCGCCGCTCCGCCGGAGCGGTGTCGTAGAGCGGCCGGGCGCCCGAGGCCAGACCGGCGACGGCGAGCGCGGCGCGCAGTCCGCCCATCGGTTCCACTGATGAGGAGGCCGCTGCGATCGACGGGAGGGCGGCGGCGACCGCCGGCGGAATGTGGCGCAGCGGCGCGATCTCGGCCACGAACGAGTCGGCCGCGGCGGTGGAACTGGGCAGGGCGCCATCGATCAACAGCGCCCAGACGTCTTCGAGCGTACGGCGCTCGGCGAGGTCGATCGCCGAGTACTGCCGGTAGTGGTAGAAGCCTTCGAGGCCGCGTACGTGGCCGATCGTCGTGTCGGTGACCACGACTCCGGCGAGCCCGCGCGGGACGGTGACGGTTTCTGGCATGCGGTGAGCGTCGCTCCGGCGACGACGGGCAGTCAATGTTGATTCAGTCAACCTGAGACCATGGCCACATGACCGAGGATCACCTGCTGACCACCGCTGAAGTCGCTCAACGGCTGCGGATCAAGCCCGAGACGATTTACGCGTACGTGAGCCGGGGACTGTTGACTCGGGTCAAGGTTCCGGGCGAGCGGATCAGCCGATTCCGGCTTTCGGACGTCGAGCGCCTGGCCTCGCGTACGCAGGGCACCCGGCCGGAGCGCGATGCCGCGCCGGCCATGCGGACCGCGATCACCCTCATCGCGTACAACCGGCTCTTTTATCGAGGCCGGGATGCCGCGAGCCTGGTGGACACCCCCTTCGAGCAGGTGGCGACGTGGCTGTGGGGCGGGGGCCGGCCGGAGTTCGCGGCGCCGGACGAGGCGCTGGCGCGGGCGCGGAACGCGAGTGGCCACCTGCCGCCGCACGCGCGGCTGGTGGACCGGCTGCCGGTGATCGTGGCGGTGGCCGCGGCGAGCGACCCGCTGCGATTCGACCTGTCTCCGTCTACTGTGGTCGATCGCGCGCCGCAGCTGCTGGCGACCATGGTCGACGCGTTGCCCGCGCGGAGCGAGCCCGCGGACCGCGGCGTGGCGGCCCGCCTCTGGTCGCGGCTGACCGACCGCGCGCCGTCCGCGCGGGACCTGCGGGCGCTCAATGCCGCGCTCGTGTTGCTCGCCGATCACGACCTGGCCGCGTCGACCATTGCGGTACGCGTCGCCGCATCGACCCGAGCCCACCCGTACGCCGTGGTGTCGGCCGGGTTGGGAGCGTTGGACGGGCCGATGCACGGCGCGGTGGGAGCCGGTGTCTTCCGGTTGATCGAGACAGCCGCCCGGGACGGCGCCGCCGCCGCGATCGCCGAGCAGCTGCGGAGCGGAGGACTGCCGGGATTCGGGCATTCGCTGTACCCCGAAGGGGATCCCCGGGCACGGGCGCTGCTCGACGTCGTGCCGATCCCCGGCGACCTGCAGGCGACACTCGACGACCTGGTCCTGACGGCGAACGCCAAGCCCAACATCGACTTCGCGGTGGCGTCGCTCGCACACTCGGCCGGAATGGGACCCGGAGCCGCCGAGGTGATCTTCGCCGTCGCGCGTACTGCGGGGTGGATCGCGCACGCGATCGAGGAGTACGCCCAACCGCCCCACCGGTTCCGGTGGAGCAGCGGCTACGTCGGCCCGACGCCGGCCGCCTGAGGCGCTGGCCCGGCGCCCCGCCTACGGCGCCCACCCCGCCTGGGACGGCGTCCGTCCCGCTTGGGGCGGCGTCCGTCCCGCTTGGGGCGGCGTCCGCTCACCCCGCTTGGGGCGGCGCGGCGCCCGTCCACCCCGTTGGGGGCGGCGTCCACCCCGCTGGGGGCGGCGTCCACCCCGCTGGGGGCGGCGTCCGCCCCGCCTG
>JABFYB010000295.1 GCA_013361475.1 Hamadaea sp. | reverse complement strand
GGTCGTGCTGTCACGATCACGACCTCGTCGAGCCGTGTGCTTCGAAACGACGTGCGGCGGCCGACGCCGCGATCGCGATCTGCTGGTGGACCAGCGTGGACGCCAACGGCACCGGCTCGCCCGGCGGTAGTCTGCGGGCGATGCCGGCCACCATGCCGCGTACTCCGATGATCGGCATCGCGACTTCCGTCACGGGGTCGCCGCCGTGTTCGGCAACGGTCGCCACGCCACTTCGCCGGATCCGCCGAAGCTCCGACAAGACCTTGCCGGGCTGGGCGGGCAGATCGTACGCCGGTTCTCCGCCGGTCTGCTGCGCGAGCCACAGTTTGCCGATGGCGCTGAGCTGAGCGGGAACCCGATCGACCGCGAGCGGCAAGTTCGCGTGGCGGTGGCTTCGAATGCTGTGCACTGCGACGATGTATCCGTTGTCCGGCACGCCGATCACGACGTAGTCTCCGGTGCGCTCGAACAGATCGCCCGCGAACGGCTCCAGCAGTTCCACGACGTCTTTCGGGGTGCGGTCGATCATCAGCTGAGAAAGTCTGCGCATCGTCGGGCTGAGTGCGTACCCGGCCGTTGTGCGCTCGAGCACGTCCCGCCGGACCAGCACGTCGAGCAGACGATGAACGGTGCTTTTCGGCGCGCCGATCCGCCGCGACAGCACGCTGAGCGACGGCGGCTGCGACGCCGAAGCGATCACCTCCAGCGCGGCCAGCATGCGGCCGACGATGTCGAAAGTCGATCCTCGTGAGGCAAATTCGTGTGGGCTGGCTGACGGCATGTGCAAGCCTTCCGCGTCCGACCTCCTGGCTTTGAATATTGACGCAGATGGAATCGAGCGACCAGGTCATATCCGCGTTGCTGGGCCACCTGGGGCGAACATGTGTTCGATTCGGTGACGCTGGAAGAGTGAGATCCGGGCCTCCCGCCGAAGATCGCACCCTGAGTGCGAGTGGGTTGCGCGACCGCGTCGTAGTCTCCGCTGGACCATCGACATGCCCTGATTTCGAGGTTCGACGGCGTGGTCCCGCGCGGTCCTCGCTGTTCGAGAAATTCGTGTTCCTCGTTGCGGAATCGGTAGCTGCGTCGGCGGCCCAACCTGCCTAGCGTCCGGCCTATGAACAGAATCTTCCGGGCTATCGCAGCAATCTCCCTCGTCGCAGCCGGTATCACGGTCACCGCGGCGTCCCCTGCCGCCGCCGGCGCGCTCGACCTCACCTGCCTGCCGCCGAGCAGCAATGTCAATTCCTACAGCCCGCCGCTCACCAACCAGCCGCAGCAGACCACGGTCTCCACAACCGCCCTCTACGGACCGTGCACCTCTGTCTCTCAACCGGCGATCACCTCCGGCTCGCGCACGGCCTCCGTCACCACCACCGCGAGCTGCCTGGATCTGCTCGGCTCCGGCACACTCACCTACACGATCACCTGGAACACCGGCCAGACCAGCACCATCACCAGCAACTTCACTCGAGTCGTCGCCGGCGCCGTCTACGAGATCATCGCGACCGGCACCGTCACCTCCGGGGTCTTCGCCGGTGACACCGTCGTGACGGACTTCACCGGCCCGTCGACCGACATCACCCTCTGCACGCTCGGCCTGGGCACGGTCAGCAGCGTCTACAACGTCGGCACCCTCGAGATCACGTCCGCCTGATCTGCACCACCTGTGCGGCGTTGCGCGTCGCGCGGAACGGGCACCGGCATAGCTGAGGACATCGGATCCTCGGCTATGCCGGAACCATCCACGTGCCTAAAGGCTTGTGATCTCCAGCGTGGTCACGCTGGAGCGACTGGTGATGCCGGGCGGCACCGCGCACGCGAGCAGGTCAAGGGAGGGGCCGACCGTCGTCTCCACCGCCGTGTTGCCCTGGAACTGCCCACCGGTGATGACGCCGGTGCGGACGACGACGAACTGCCCACCGACCGTGGAGGTCGTGGAGTTGAACGCGAAGTCGCTGAACTGGCCGGTGTTCCACAGAATCCTCTTGGTGCCGCTGCCCGAATCCATGGGGGACAGGCAGGAGAAGACGGCGGTGAAGGTGAGGCTGTACTGGCCGCTGCTCAGGTTCGGATCCGTTGAGGTGCAAGGATTGTAGACGAAGTTGTTCGTAGTCGTGATCGACTGCGGAGTCAGCGTCAGACCCGGTGACAGTGTCGTTGACACAGTTCCGGTGCAGGTGACGTCGAGGGCATCGGCCTGAGCCGGAGCCGCGGTCGTCAGCGCGAATACGCCCGCGAAGGCGACAGCCACGCAGCTGCGGGCGATGCGCCGTACTGAGGTTCGCATGATGTTCCTCCTCGAGAACAGTCGTGACGGTGCGGTGTTCGATTGCTGTGCCGGAAACCTCAGGCGATCAAATATCATCGATGCCGACAAGTCGTTGTTCCGCGTGACGGGCCACCTTCCGCCCACTGCGTACTGGTGCCAGGCGGGCCGACGCGTGTGGCGATCAAGGCAGCCGCCCTGCCGGGCCGGGTGAATTGGTGATGGGTTAGCTTGTGTGCCACGGGGGCTGCTGTTGTGGCCGCGCACAGGCTTGCCACCCGAGGGAAGGCTTCTTGGATGACTTCGTACACCGTGACGATCGCGCCGGACGATGCTGATCTGCCGACGACGACCATCCGCTTGGATGTGGCGGGTGCCGCGGCGTCGATCCGCGAACTGCGGCTGATTCCCGGCACGGCGGGCGGTCTGACGCCCGGCGAGTTGCCGGTGCTGGACATGAATCAGCTTGTCGCGGCAGTGGTCGCCGCAGTCGCACCAAGCTCGGTGGCTGGTCAGACCTCAGTGGCGCCGCAGACGCGGAAGGCGCAGCCGAGAAGGGCTGACGCGGGCGGTGGCGCGCGAAAGCGTAAGGGTCGATCCACCTCTGAAGACGTCGCTCCCGCGGCCCCCCGGAAGAACTCGGCGGCCCGCAACTCCGCAGCCGGCTCGGCTGCGTCGACGCCTTCCGCGAAGACCGTGGTCGACAAAGCTCCAGTTGCGAAACGAGCTGCGAAGAAGAAGACGGCGGCGACGAAGGCGGCTGATGCGGCGAAGTCGGGCAGCCGGACGTACCGCAGAATGCCGGAAGACTTCGCCGAGGTGACCCGCCAGGCAGGGGAGAGCGCCGCGGTGATCGCCGACCACTACGGCGTCCCACGGCACACCGCGTACGGGTGGATCCGCAGCGCCCGTGCGAAGGCTGTCACGGCGGGATGAGTTGACAGCTGGACGGGCGGTGCTCCGATGGCCGTGTCGCGGCGGGTGTCAAGCCGGCTGCGGCACGGGCTGACGCTTGAGGAACTCGGCGAGTTCGTGGCGTGGCAGCGGCTGCGAGATGTGATACCCCTGCACGTACGCGACGCCCAGTTCGGCGAGCATCGCCAGCTGCCGGGGGTGTTCGACGCCTTCGGCGGTCACCCGGATATCGAGGCGCTGACCCAGATCGGCCAGCAACTCGACGATCGTGCGATCCCGGTGACTGTCGGCCATCCCGGCGACGAACATGCGGTCGATCTTGAGGCCGTGGATGGGCAATGTCGACATGTACCGCAGGTTCGTGGCGCCGGTGCCCATGTCGTCCAGGGTGAACCGGACTCCGTCGGCTCCGAGCCGCGTCAGCCGGTTGGCCACCTCGACCAGCGCCGGCAGATCGGCGTCCTCGGGCAGTTCCATGCGCAGCCGGTCCGGTGCGAGGCCGGTGGCGGCGAGCGTATCGCCGATCATGGCGTCGAAGTCGGTGCGTAGGGACGCGCGGGAGAGGTTGACGTTGATCCACTGCGGCGCCTGCGAGCCGAGTTTGGTGCGTAGCGCGGCGAGGTCCTGGCACGCCTGGCCGAGAACCCACCGATCGAGCGTCGGAAGGCTGCCTTCGCGCGCGAACGCGGGCATGAACCGGTCCGGCGTCAGCAAACCCTGAGTCGGATGCTGCCAGCGCACCAACGCCTCCGCTGACACGATCGAACCGTCGCGCGTGCTCATGATCGGCTGGTAATAGACGCGCAGCTGACCGGTGTCGATCGTGATGTCGGCGGCTTCGTGAGAGCTCGCGTCGTCGTCCAGCCGACCAGACCTACCGGGGCGAGCGGCGCGCTCAGCGAGCTCGCCGAACAGCTTGCTGATCGGCAGTATTCCGATCTCGCCGTCAGGCAGCTCGACGAGCAGATCGTCATGTCGGTCGGCGGCGGGGTCGGCCAGCACTAGCTGGGCCGTCGTCGCCAGGCTGGTGTCCCAAGCCACGCGCAGGACGTCCCACGCGGCGGCGTCCCCGACCGGCTCAACGTCGGAATATGCCTCACCGAGGTGGGTGCGGGGGACGATCCCGAAGCGATCGCCGTCGCGCACGACCGCGGCCGAGGCCTCGGCTCGCAGCCGAAAGACAGAGGCCAGCTGCCGAGCGGTCATCGTCGCCGGCACCGTGACCGCCGGCGCCGCCAGCGAACCCACGTGCTCCGCGAACCTCACCAATCCCGACCTTTCCTCGTGTAACGCTCAGCCATCAACGCTAACAATCGTGCGGATGGAGCCTTGGCGGCGAGGTCGGTTATAAGAGCAATGTCCGGTATGCCATAGCGCATCTCACACGAACGCACCGAGCATCTGCCGTCTCGGGCTGGCGTGCCCGCGTCACGCAACTTATGGCGATTTCCGGCGGAATAGGTACCTGAGGCGGCCCGCGACAGGATCATGAAGGGGAACGTCTCTGATCCCAGGCGCGAAGGGGTACCCAAGATGACCGATGTCAGCGCGGAGAAGCGCCAGCAGGCCAAGGCCGCCGCGGCGAACGCGGCGGTAGCTGCCAACGACACCGCTGTGGTGCTGGGCATCGCCGGCGTGGTGGTCGCGGGCGCAGGCGTCGCCAGCGGCGTCGCTTCGCT
>JABFYB010000270.1 GCA_013361475.1 Hamadaea sp. | reverse complement strand
CGGATGTGGCAGGTCCCGCGCGCCTTCGGGTCGCAATCCGTCGAGCAGCACCGCGAGGTATCGCCGCCACAACTGCGGCGACAGTTGCGCCAGCGGTTCGGCGGCGTGCCCGGGTGCGCACATGAGGAGCACCACGTCGGGGCCGGTGACGTCGTCGCGTACGGCGCCTTGCCGCTGGGCCCGTTCGACCAGGACGTAGACGGAGCGGAACATCCGCTGCTGCGCGCGGGTGACCTCGGGCGCGCTCAGGATGTCGGGGCTCGCGGCGTACAGGAACGAGATGTTCTGGTCCTGCTGCTGTTCGACGCTGGCCGCGAGAAACTCGTGCAGCGCGGCCTCGGCGTCGGCGGCTCCCGCCAGCGACTCGCCCAGTTCGCTCAACGCGTCCAGCCGGTCGATGACGATGGCGGCCAGCAGTTGTTCCTTGGTCGCGAAGTGGCGGAACACCGTGCCCTTGCCAACGCCGGCCCGGCGCGCGATGTCGGCGATCGGCACTCCGACCCCGTTTTCGCGGAACTCTTCGGCTGCGGCCCGGAGCAGCTCACGGCGGTTGCGGGCGGCGTCGGCGCGCAGCGGTCGGGTCACCGGGCCAGCGTACCTTAAGTTGACCGTCCGGTCCGCTTAAGCTACGGTCGGCCTAACGTGACCAAACGGTCCGCTTAGCGGGAGGACCCCCCATGAAGGCCGTCGTAGCCGACGACTACTGCCCCATCGACCAGCTCACGGTCCGCGAGGTCCCGATCCCCTCGCCGGGTCCGGGCCAACTCCAGGTCCGCGTCACGGCCGCCTCGATCAACCCCGCCGACGTCCTTCTCCCGCGCGGCGACGTCCGCGCGATGCTCCAGCTCGAGTTCCCGCACATCCCGGGCAACGACTTCGCGGGCACGGTCACCGAGGTCGGCCTCGGAACCAAGGGGTACGCCGTAGGCGACGAGGTGTTCGGGGTGACCCTGCCCCGGGTCATGCGCTCGATGGCCTCGCCGACCCGGCCGTCCCTGGGCACCGGCACGCTCGCCGAGTACGTCGTGATCGAGGCGGACACTCCGCTGATCGCCCACCGACCGGCCGGGCTGACCGCTGTGGACGCCGCCGCGCTGGCCACGACCGGGTTCACCGCCGTCGCCATCGCCGACGTGGCCCGCGTACGCCCCGGCCAGAAGGCGCTCGTCATCGGCGCGTCCGGCGGAGCGGGGACCGCCGTCGTGCCCTTGCTCGCCGAAGCGGGCGCCCACGTCATCGCGACGGCCACCCCGGCCGAGGCGGATCTTCTTCACAAGCTCGGTGCGACGGAGATCGTCGACTACCGCTCCACCGACACCGTCGCGGAGACCCTCCGTCGCCATCCCGACGGCGTCGACCTCGTGGTCAACGCGGTGCTGCCGGCCGAATCCCTCGCCGCACCGGCGTCGGCGCTGCGTCCGGACGGCCTGCTGATCACCATCACCGCACCGGTTCCCGGTCCGGAGACACTCGGCCGCGCCGACGTGCGTACACATTTTGTGCTGGACATGGACGGCATCCACGGCGGCATGGCCAAGGTCGGCGAGCTGGCCGCGGCCGGGCGGCTGCCCGCGACCATCAGCCGCCGTTATGGCCTGGACCAGGCGGTTCAGGCGCTGATCGACTTCGCCGGTACGCACAAGACCGGCAAGCTGGTGGTCACCATGGAGTGACCCCGGCGGCCGGCCGCCGAGCGGGGTAGGGTGCCCCAGTCTCGTCCCTCCACCATGGAGACGGTCCAGTGAGTTACGCGCCAAATGCCACGCCGGTCGTTCCGCCGCGGCGCGGCCTGTCGACCGGCGCCGTCATCGGCATCGTGGCCGGCGGCCTGACGCTCGTCCTGGCGGCGGCGATCGTGATCGGCGTCGTCGTGTCCGGCCACGACACGATCCGGCTCAAGGCGACCGGTGTCAGCATGGAGCCGACGATCCGCGCCGGTCAGACCGTGACGGCAGAGCAGATCACCGCCGGGAAGTACCAGCCCGAGCGGGGGGACATCGTGGTCTTCAACGCCCCCGCCTCCTGGCGTGCCACCGACGCGAATCCGGCCATCGTGAAGCGGGTGATCGGGCTGCCCGGCGATCGGGTGTCCTGCTGCGACAGCACCGGACGATGGCTCGTCGACGGGCAACCGCTGAGCGAGCCTTACGTCACGACGCCGGGCACCGATCCGCCCTTCGACATCCTGGTCCCCGACGATCGGCTGTGGGTCATGGGCGACAACCGGCTGGCCTCCAACGACTCACGCCGGATGTTCCTCGTCGGCAACGACATCGGCATGGCGACCATTCCAATATCGGCGGTCACGGCTCTCGTCCAGCCGTGACCGGAGCCGGTCGGCCAGCGTCCCGCCGAACGCGACCGTGTCCTCGTGGGACGCGTACGCGATCCAGTCCAGCGACTCGTCGACCCAGATCCCCTCGGTGCCGCCGGAATAGCAGGGCACCATGAGGCTCAGCTCGATCGCGTAATCGGGGCCGCCCTCGCGGAGCTCGACGACCCGACGGGCACCGAGGTCGTGCAAGACCTGACGGATCAGCGCAGCCGTCGGCTCCTCCCACATCGTGCTCTCCGGGACGATCAGCACCTCGCGTGGCACGTCGTCGGGGAGCATCGGATACCAGACGAGATTGACGACGCCCCACCGCACCTGCGCCCGCTCGCGCCACTCCGCCGACTCGTCTTTCGTGAGTACGCGCCGATACCCGATCGGCTCGACCTGAAGATCCGGCTGCGCCGCCCATTCGCGTACGCGTCCCGCGAACAGCCCGCGTTCGTCCGCCATCGCACGCGCCTCGGTCTCGTCGGCCGGCCGAGTGAACAGCGAATCCGCTTCCGCAGCCGCGCGCCGGAGCAGACCGGCCAGCTCCGGCGCGGGCGGCAGGTCGTCGGCGTCGAGACGCTCGACCTCGACGAGGATCGCATTCACGACGTTGTACCGCGGGAAGGGCTTGGGAACGCTGTCACGGTTCCACAGCTCGGCGTGCCGGTCCATCAGGTAGCGCCGAGCCGTGTCGTGCAACGCCCGCGGGTCCATTCAGCGATCCTCCCGTACGCCCGCCACTTCGGTACCGATCGTGTCAGGTTCAAGAAAATTAAGATCAACTTCTTGTAAGCTGAATATCTTCAAGGTACAACTTTAGTTATGACAGCACGGACGATGGACTGGCAAGAACTCACCAACCTGACGCGAGGGCAGCCCTTCGTGGTCGAGCGGGTGCGCCTGGCCAGTGGCGTGGCGATCGAGGGCGCGTTCGAGCCTCCGCAACTGGGCCAGCTCAGCCTGGAGGACCAGGTGTTCGTCACGGCGTTCGTCCGGTGCCACGGTTCCATCAAGGAGATGGAGCGGATCTTCGGGGTGAGCTACCCGACCATCAAATCCCGGCTCAACCGGATCACCCAGACACTCGCCTTCGTCGAAACCGATCCGGCGCCGTCGCGAGCCGACGTCATCGACCGGCTCCGGCGCGGCGAGATCGACGCCCAGCAGGCATTGCGCGAGTTGGAGGGCCACTCATGATGCCGCAACTGGTGACCGTGAAGACCGTGCGTCTGAACCGTCGCCCCATCCGGATCTGGATTCCGGTGCTCCCCGTCCTGCTCGTCCTGTCGCCGGCGATCGTGCTGGCGGTGGGCGTGGCAGCGGTCGCGTGCCTGGTGTACCGCATCAACCTGCTGCGGGCGCTCGGCAGCGGCTGGCGGATCGTCTCCGCCCTTCCCGGCACCCGGCTCGGCATCGAGCACGGGCGCACGGAAGTCCTCGTAACCATCAGGTAAGCCCACGAAAGGACGGCACAGTGAACGAACAGCGCAAGGACATCCTGCAGATGCTTGCCGAAGGCAAGCTCACGGCGGAGGAGGCGGACCAGCTCCTCGCCGCTCTCGACCGCGAGGCGGCCGCCCCCACCGCCCCCAGCTCGGACGCACGCCCGAAGGGTAAGCCGAAGTACCTGCGAGTCGTGGTGGATGCGACCGACGACGGCACGCCCAGCCGGGTCAACATCCGGGTGCCACTGCAACTGCTCCGGGCCGGCGTACGCCTCGCGGCGCTGATCCCCCCACAGGCGCTCGGCGAGGCCAACAAGGAACTCTCCCGCTCGGGTATCCCGTTCGACCTGAGCCAGCTCAAGCCGGACCAGCTCGAAACGCTCATCGAGCACCTGGACGAGCTGACCGTCGACGTCGACCAGCCGGACGCGAAGGTCCGCATCTTCTGCGAGTAGCAGCCGTCCGGAATCCTCGGACGGGCCCCCGGGAAGGTGCTGGAACACCTCCCCGAGGTTCGCGCCCGCAAGTGCAGAGCACGATGGAACTACCGAGCTGAATTCTAACCGAATCGACTGCTCTGACCAGGGGCCGCCGGATGCCGGTGGCCCCTGGCCCATCCCTTGGCCCCACGAGGAGACTCCGTGTTCGGGATCGCCGGTTATCACCCCGTCGCGACGGACACCGTGGCTGAAACGCTCAGCGCGCACGGACCGAAGCTCCGGGCGCTCGTCGGCCGGCGCCTCGAATCAGTGCTGGGCCTGTGCTTCACCGTCGACGGCCAATGGTGCAGCACCCAGCCGCTCGTCCTGCGCTTCGCCGGTACGCGACTCGAGATCGTCTTCGACGGCTTCGACCAGCTTTATCTGAGCTGGAACACGATCGACACGGACGTTCCCATCGACACCCCCGACCAAGAGGATCCCGAGATGGCATTGGCCTGGGGCGATCCGAGCCGGCCGGAGCTGGACGCCGTCCTCGGCTCGGTGGTCCGGCAGGTCTCCGTCCTGGAGAACGACTTCCACCTCGATCTGGTGGACGGGCGGCGTACCCGCTCATGGATGCTGGCCGGTCTCGAACTGGTTTTCGACAACGGGCGGACGCTTCAGCTCTACAACGTGTTCAGCGAGACGACCCTCGAACTGGATACGCCCGATTCGGATCGCCGACGACGGACGGCCGCCTGACTCGCCGACCGGGCCGCGGTGGGCGTCCTGCACGGCGAGGACGACCAGCGCTGAAGATCGCTCGGCCGCCTCCGGCGACGGAGTTCATCGACTAGCGCTCCACCTGGGATGGGATGGCCACGGCGCGCTCAGTCGCCGCCCGTTGGTCGAGCTGTGACCGGAGTCCACTTGCCAGGCGACGCATCAGTCTGCGCCGTTGCCTTGGGACTGAGCCGGCCGCCCAAGCTGCCTGCACGGCGTCCCGCAGCTGCAGCATTCGCCGCTCGCCCTCTCCGGTCGAGGCGACCGCGACACCAGCGGCCTTGATCACACGGTTGTCGAAGGTGTGGAAGACCAGGACGTCATGAGTTGCCTCACGCTGCCATCGAACCTTGTAAAGATCGTTCCAGGTGATGGTCTGCCGTCGGATCGGCGTACGGACGATCAGCCCGTCGGCGCGGACTTCGGTGGAGGTCACCTGGATGCTCCAGACGGCGGCGCCGAAGGCCATCTCGACGGCCCACAAACAGGCCACGGCTTCGATCGGCACGTCGGGTGCCAGGGTCGCCCAGATCGCGAGCACCGACATGATCAGAGCGATCACCATGACGAGCGCTCGCAAGAAGAACGGAGGCCGAAAGCGGCGACTCCCGGACCACGCCGGCATGGGTACTGACGGGTCAGGCAGCCGCAACGACCGATCGTCCGGCTTGAAGGATCCGCGAAAGCGGCGTGCTCGCCGGGCCTCCGCGAACCAGATCAGGCCGGCCACCGGTCCCACGCACGCCCCCACGGCCACGGATTCACCTAAGCCGCGATCGCGGAGCAGCAGGCCCTGTACGCATCCGGTCAGGGCGAACCACGCGACACCTGCCGCCACGTAGCCGAGAAGGGAACGCCCCCAGCTCGACGATTCCGTCTTGTCCGCCACGGCGAGATCATGCCACGGCCCTGCGCGGATGCGCGGACAGCGGGAAATGGGCCAAACTGGCGGTCGTGACAGACCACACGCCAGACGCGTTCGACTTCCACGCCTACCAAGAGGCCGCCGCGCGTACGGGAGCGCCGATCGCGACCGATCACCCCATCGTCTATCCCACCTTGGGGCTGGTCAACGAGGCCGGCGAGGTCGCCGGGAAGGTGAAGAAGATCTTCCGGGATCGGGGCGGCGTGGTCACCGATGCGGACCGCGAGGCGCTGACCATGGAGCTGGGCGACGTCCTGTGGTACCTCTCCGAACTGTGCACCCGGCTGGACATCCGACTGGAGGACGTCGCGGCCCGCAACATCACCAAGCTCGCCGACCGGGCCGCGCGCGGCGTCCTGCACGGCGAGGGCGACCAGCGCTGAGACACGCGCGCGACCCGGCCGCGCCGCACAGTCCGGCATCCCGGTACGCAGGCGCCTGCGTACCGGCCCTCGGCCGGGTCATCGAGCAGCGGACGCGCTTGGCCGGAGGACCGTCAGCGCCGGAGCGATCCGCAGCAGCTCGTCGAGCGTGCTGTTCGCGGCGTTCTCCATCGCCGGTGTGGGCGTGAGCAGCCCGGCGGCGTCCAGAGCCTGCCGAAGGTGGATCACGACCGAGTCCGCGACCGGAACCATGCGCAGCGCGGTGACGACCGGCTTGAGCTGGTGGACCGCCCGCAGGCCGCCGGAGGTCATCCCGTAGCTGACGAACGCGACCGGCTTGTCGTTCCACTCGCGGTAGAGGTGGTCCAAGGCGTTCTTCAGCGGAGCCGGATATCCGTGGTTGTACTCGGGAGTGACGATCACGAACGCGTCGGCGGCGGAGGCAAGGTCGCTCCACCGGCGCGTCTGCTCGTTGTCGTAGGGCAGGCCGTCGATGGCGGGGTGGGGCTCGTCCAGGAACGGCAGATCCAGCTGGGCGAGGTCGACCAGGTGGATGTCGAAGCCGCCATGGTCACGCGCGACCTTGGTGAACCAGTCGGTGACCTGAGCGCCGACCCGGTTCGGCCGGGTGCTGGCGGTGATGACGGTCAGGCGAGGCATTACTGGCTCCTTTGCTGAGGGTGAAGTACGGCAATAGCCGGTGAACAAGCGGACCGATCGTCAATGCGTAGAGGACGGTGCCCGGTCCCACGGTGCCGCCGAGCAGCCAACCGGTGGCGAGGACCGCGAGTTCGATACCGGTACGCACGCGTCCGATGGAGAATCCGCGCGCGGCCAGCCCGGTCATCAGCCCGTCACGCGGGCCGGGACCGAAACCGGCTCCCACGTAGAGGCCGGTCGCGAGGGCGTTCGCGAGGATCGCCGCGATGAGGACCACCCACCGCACGGCCATCTGGCGGACGTCCGGGATGACCGCCAGGGCCGCTTCGGTGGCCAGGCCGACGAGCGCGACGTTGGCGACGGTGCCGTAACCGGGCCGCTGGCGTAGCGGGATCCAGGCCAGCAGCACCAGCACGCCGACGGCGTTGATCACCCACCCAAGCGGGATCCCGGTGCGGCGAGCCAGGCCCTGGTGCAGCACGTCCCATGAGTCCAGGCCGAGGTCGGCTCGGACGAGCAGCGCGATGCTGAGTCCATACAGAGCGAGTCCGGCGTGGAGCTGAAGCAGTCTCCTTGGTGACATGTCACCAAGATAGGGCGGACGTCGGTGACATGTCAACTAGATTTGCTAGACTCGTGGCATGACCGAAGCCCGCTGGCTCGACGACCGGCAGATGCGCGCATGGCTCGGCTACCGCCGGATGCGCCTCCTTCTGGATCTCCAACTCGCTCGCGAGCTGCAGGCCGCCAGCGGCCTGTCGGAGCCGGACTACGACGTACTGTCGAACCTCTCCGCCCGCGACGACCTGGGCATGCGCCTGAGTGATCTGGCCGAGCACATGCGCTGGTCGAAAAGCCGGCTGTCGCACCACGTCACCCGCATGCAACAGCGCGGTCTGGTCGAGCGGCACGAATGCGCCGACGACGGGCGCGGTTCGCTGCTGAAGCTCACCGAGCAGGGCTGGCAGGCGATCCGAGACGCCGCTCCAGGACATGTCGAATCCGTCCGCAAGCACTTCATCGACCTGCTCACCGACGACGAGCTGGACGCCCTCGACGCACTCAGTCATCGCGTGGTCGATCACCTACAGGAGATGGAACTCAACCACTGATCTCCGACTGAGCCCACCCCGACTACGCCGAGGCGAAGGCTTGGCCGGGCCGGCACCGAGCTGCGAAGATCATTCGGTTTTGTCTGATATGCTGATTTTGGCCGGGACGAGCGGGACCGGCGATCGGTGCTGCCTCTCTCCCGAGAGGCGATCGGTGGGTCATAGCCGCGGAAGGGGCCCGAAGATGCAGTCGATCGGATGGGCGATCCAGATGCTTCGGGACGCCGAGAGCGTCGAGGAAGTTCAGCTCATTCTCAAGAGCAGCGCGCGGGCCGGCGTGAACGCCCAGGGCGTCACCATCGTCCGGCTCGACGCCGGCGGGTTCTGCCATTACGCCGACGAGGACGCGATGAGCCCGCTGTGGAAAGGTCAGCGCTTCCCGGTCAACCGGTGCATCAGCGGCTGGGCCATGATGCACGGCCAGACCGTGGTCGTCCCGGATATCCGGGTCGACGGCCGCATCCCGCAGGAGGCGTACCGGCCGACCTTCGTGCGCAGCCTCGTGATGGTGCCGATCCGCCCGCAGTCTCCGATCGGAGCGATCGGGGCGTACTGGGCCGATCTGCACGGCGCCACCGCTGATGAGGTCGCCACGCTGGAAACGCTCGCAGCCGCCGCGGCCGCGGCGTTGGTCCGGTTGGAACGCCCGCTTGAAGAGTCGCCCGCTTCAGCGGACGCGATGCTGCCCGGCTAGTCGTCGCGCCGATGTCGGTGCTGGACGTGTTACGCGATGCTGCGGAGGAGTTCCTGGCAACCGCCGACCGCCAAGACGTCGCCGCAGTCGTGCGACGCGCCGTCGCCCGGTTGGCTCCTAGGCGTGGCGGTTCTCCGGTCTTCGTGGACCTGTTCCCGCCGACCGGCACTCCTCCTCCGGCAGCCGTACGCAGAGGCGCGCTGGTCGTAGACCGCGAACTCGCCGATCAGCCGGATCTGGCGGACGCTCTCGAGGTGCTCTCCGCTCAGGCGATGCTCGCCCTTGATCGGGCGCGGCTCAACACGGAGATCACCAGGCACCGCGATGATCACTTGAACGCCCTGGTGGAGCAGGCCAGTGACGTGATCCTCATCATCGACGAGGACGATCGGATCCGGTACGCGAGCCCGTCCGCACGCATCCTGCTGGGCACTTCCGCCCTGTCCGGCGCCTCCTTGGTCGACCTGGTCGATTCCTCGGAGCGACGCCAAGCCGGATACCTTCTGCGGTACGCCCGATCGACGGACGCAAGCGCCGTCGATGGCGGCAGCCGGGCCGACTGGACGCTGCATGCCGCCGACGGCCGCACCGTCCGAGTCGAGGTGTCGTGCCGGGACCTGCGTACGGACGAGTCGATCCATGGCGTGGTGGTGACCCTTCGCGATGTCACCAACCAGCGCCGCCTCGAACACGAACTGACCCGGCGGCTGTTCCGGGACACGCTCACCGGACTGCCGAACCGGTTGTTCTTCGACGAACGGGTCAGTGAGGCCATCGCCGCGGACGCGGGCGTCACCGGCGTACTGCTCGTCGATCTGGACAACTTCCGCGCCATCAACGAGGCGCTCGGCCGCGAGACCGGAGACGCCGTCTTGCAGACGGTGGCGGCACGATTGCGCGACACCGCCGGGGGTTTCCTCACCGCCCGGGTGGGCGGGAACGAGTTCGCGGTGCTGGCCGCGAACGTGGCCGGCGTCGAGATCGTCGACGAGGTGGCCGTCCGGCTCACGGACGCCCTGGCCGGTCCGATCTTCGGTGACGGAGACATGTTGTCCTGCACCGCGAGCATCGGCGTGGCCACGACCATGAACGCCGGCACGGCGGAAGAACTGCTGCGCCACGCCGACCTCGCGCTCGACGCGGCGAAGGCGGCCGGTCGGGGCACCTGGCGTCGATACGACCCGTCGACGTCGACGGCGGTCAGCTACCGGCTGGAGCTGCGCTCGGCGTTACGCCAAGCGCTTCAGGACGAGGCGCTGATCGTGGAGTACCAGCCGATCGTCGCGCTCGACACGGGCCGCATGGCCGGACTCGAAGCGCTCGTCCGCTGGCGGCACCCGACGCGGGGCGTCCTGTCCCCCGGCGAGTTCATCGGGATCGCCGAGGAGTCCGGCCTGATCACCCCGATCGGCGACTGGGTCCTCGCCACGGCGATCCACGACGCCCTGGAGTGGCAGCCGACCGGCCCGGGCTCGTACCCGTATGTGAGCGTCAACGTGTCGGTCCAGCAATTCCGGTCCAGTGGCTTCGTGGACACGGTGCACCGCCTTCTCAGCGAGGCGCGCCTGCCACCGGCCCGGCTCGTCCTCGAGATCACCGAAAGCCTGCTGCTCCGCGACGACGACAAGGTCTGGAACGACCTGAAGCGATTGCGGCAGCTCGGCATCCGGATGGCGATCGACGACTTCGGCACCGGCTACTCCGCGTTGGGCTACCTTCGCCAGGTCCCCCTCGACATCGTGAAGCTCGACCGCATCTTCATCAGCACGATGGCCTCCTCCACTCGCCAACGCGAACTGGTGCGAGGCATCGTGCAGCTGACCCGGACGCTGGGCCTGACCGTGGTGGCCGAAGGCATCGAGACGGAACACCAGCGCGCCATCTCGCACTCCATCGGGTGCGGCTACGGCCAGGGATACCTGTTCGCCCGGCCGATGTCGCACCGGGACGCCATCGCCTGGACGGCGCCGGCCACGGGAAGCACGGACTGACCCGGTCAGTCGGCCGTGCCGATCACCGGAGGCCGGCGAACAGATCGTCCTCCGGAGTCGAGGCTCCGGTGGTGTCGTGTACGCGCACGAACGTCTCCGTGCCCATCAGCTCGGTGAACTTCTCCTTGCCCATGCGGAGGAAGAAGATGTTCTCGCCCTGGCTGGCGTGCGCGGCGAGCGCGTCGTATTTCTGCGGTCCGTAGGCCGTGGTGTCGACCCAGGCGGTGATCTGCTCGTCCGGGGTGCCCATCTCGGACCAGTCGATCTCCTGCTCGTCCTCGCGGGAAGGCTGCTCCTCCCACTCGATGCCGAGTTCGGCCATCCGCGCCTGGAACCCCGTCATCCACGAGCGCGGAATCGCCGACCAGTAGACCTTCGCGACCGGCGCCTGCTCGACGGCGGCCATCGTGATCCGGTGGGTCTGGATGTGGTCAGGGTGCCCGTAGCCGCCGCGCTCGTCGTAAGTGACGATCACGTCCGGCTCGTAGCGGCGGATCAGCTCGGCCAAGCGAGCCGCGGCGACCTCGACCGGGACGGTCCAGAACGAGCCGGGCGCCTCGTTGGTCGCCCAGCCCATCATCCCGGAGTCGAGATAGTCCAGGCGCTCCAAGTGGTCCACGCCGAGGACCTTGGCCGCGGCATCCAGCTCGGCGCGCCGGACCGCGGCCACCGCATCCGGGTCGTGCCCCGGGTCACCGGGTTTGACTCCGCCCGGCCCGTCGCCGCAGCGGCCGTCGGTGCAGGTGACGACCACCGTGCGGATGCCTTCCGCGGCATAGCGGGCGAGCACGCCGCCGGTCGAACTGGCCTCGTCGTCTGGATGGGCGTGAACCGCCATGAACGTCAGCACGAGACTCACCCTACGTCGCACGTCTGACAGGACGGGCTCGGTCGTGGTCCGCTGCCCGATAATCGCGTGAAGACTGCGACTGTTCCTGGTCAGATGGAGCCGTGTCCCGACTCCAAGCATCCCTCCGTCGGCTGATCCCCCCGACACCACTGTCACGGCGGCTGGCGACACAGTCTCTGCTGTTCGCGACCGCGGAAGGCACATTCCTCACCGGATCGGCGGTCTTCTTCACCCAGGTCGTCGGCCTCAAGGCGGCGCAGGTCGGTCTCGGGCTCACCGCGGCCGGTGTCGTGTCGTTCCTGCTGGCCTACCCCGCCGGCAAGCTCACCGATCTGATCGGGCCGAAGCGGATGTGGGCGGCCGGCGCGCTCCTGGCCGCCTTGATGTTCGGGGCCTGGCCGTTCATCGGCAGCTTCGCCGGCTACCTCGCCATGGTGGTCTGCTTCGAGATCATCGAGAACGCCGCCGGCGCGGGCCGGAACGCGTACATCCTCGACGTCATGCCCGAAGAGGAACGGGTGGCGACGCAGGCCTACATGTATTCCGCGCTGAACGTCGGCTTCACCCTGGGCGCGATCATCGGCGGCGTCGCGCTGGCCGTCGACGATCTGACCCTGATCCGCTGGATGCCCCTCTTCACGCTGGCCATCGGGCTTCTCAACGCGGTGTTCATCGCACGGCTGCCCCGAGCGCCGCACGACATCGCCCGCTCGTCCACCGGCCGGAAGACCGCAGCGGTGAAGCAGACCCGCCGCGGGCCGCTGCGCAACGTCGGCTGGATGCTCGCCAGCTTCTTCAGCGGCACCATGTGGACCAATCAGGTTCTCCTGAACGTCGTCATTCCCCTGTGGCTGGTTCAGGCGACGGACGCACCGCACTGGCTGCTGGCCTGGTTGTTCGGCACCAACACGGTGCTGTGCATCTTCCTGCCCGCGTACACGTCGAGGGGCGTCAAGACGGTGCCGGACGCGCTTCGGTCGGTACGCATCTCCGGCGCGTTCTTCGTCGCCTCCTGTCTGATCACCATGGCGACGCACAGCACGGCCGGCCTGCTGACGATCTTCCTGGTCTGGCTGGGCCACGTGGCGGTGACCGGGGCGGAGCTGTACTTCTCCGGGGCAGGCTGGGCGTTCCAGGCCAAGCTCATGGATCCGGACCGGCGCGGCGAGTACGGCGGGGTGGCCGAAGTGTTCGGCACGCTGGGCGGCCGCTGGGCGCCGGCGCTGTACACGTTCCTCGCCATGTCATGGCATCCGTCGGCCCTGCCCAGCGCCGGTTGGCTGGTGATCGCGGGCATCTCCCTGCTCGCCGTGGCGGGTTTCCACCCGTCTGTCCGGATGGCCGAGCGATTCCTCGCCCGCGAAGGCATCGTCGACGGGCCGGCGACCGACAAGGTCGAGGTCGCCCCGGTGGTGGCGTCCTGAGCCGGCGTCCTGAGCGCTGGACGGAACTGTCTTCGCAGCTCGGGTTGCGATGGCTACGGATAGTGAGCTACGCTTACTCAGCGCAGTCAGACAGGCGTCGAGTTCAGCATGCGCTGAAGATTGTGACACCGATCACGGTGGCCCGGAGCACACCGCCGCGATGATCATGGTCCCGGCGACGGTGAACTTTCGGCCCGATTGTCCCTGAGCTCTATGCCCGTTATGGCAGCACTGCGCGTCTTGCGAGTTTCACGAGGTGTTTGCCCGACTCGCCCGACCGCCCCCATCCGCCCCACCTCTTCCTAAATTGGCCTTCCTCACATTGAGACAGGTCTATGTTTACTGGTGGGCATGGGCGCATGGCTTCCCTACGGTTGTCGGCATGCGACACGACAGCGACGTCAAAGCCGTGACCACCGTCCGTGCCAAGGCCTTCAACCTCGTCCGTGCCCACCTGTTGTCCCCCCGCCGCGCTGCGGCCTACGGCCTCCTCGCCGTAGTCGGTGCCGGTGCCCTCGCACTGGGCGCCGACCCCGCCACCACCAACGCCGCCACTCCCACCACCGTGGCGACCACCTCCACCACCGCCACCCAGGCGGCCGCCCCCCAGAAGTCCGCTCCCCAGAAGTCCGCCGCCCCCAAGAAGGCGGCGACCGCCAAGACCACCTCCTCCGCTCCCGCCGCCAAGCGCAGCACCGCCAAGGAACTGCGCATCAAGTACCAGTCCCAGCCCAACTACTACTGGTGCGGCCCCGCCGCCGCGCGTAACGCCCTCAGCGCGACCGGCCACAACATCACCATGGCCAGCCTCGCGAAGAAGATGGGCACCACCGAGGCCGGCACCAACAGCGCGTACGACATCACCGCCGCCCTCAACAAGGTGATCGGCGCCAGCAAGTACCGGACCACGGAACTGCCCAAGTCGACGATCACCGCCAAGCAGGCCGACACCCTCAAGCGGGACATCGTCGCCACGATCAACGACAACCGCGCAGTCGTCGGCAACGTCGCCGGCACCGCCACTGACGCCAACGGCGCGGCCCACAGCTACGAGGGTGGCCACTACATCGCCATCCACGGCTACCGCAACGACGGTCGTCAGGTCGAGGTCGCCGACTCCGCCGACCCCAACAGCGCTCACTACTGGATCGACACCGTCAAGCTCGCCAACTGGATGGCCACCCGCGGCTACAGCCACTGACGCTTGACGGTCCAGGGACCCGTCAGGGACCTACGGACGGCATCAGGGCCGGTCTTCGACTCCGAAGACCGGCCCTGATGCACTTCGCGGCTCGAAATCAGGCGGGAAAGGTGATCCGGCCGGTGTCCGGCCCAGGACGGGTACGCCCCCGAACCGGCCCGATCGTGAGAGCCGTGTGGTCGTCGGCCAAGGCCAAGCCCGGCAGGGACACGCGTACGCCGATGGAGCGCGCCGAGGCCGGAACGGCGTAGGTCGCCACGAACGTCCCCGCGGTCAGGCATCCCGCGCCGTTGGCGTAGTGCCAGTCGGTGGTCGTGCCGCTGATCCTCTTGCCGTTCACGGACACCTCGATGCTTCGCGTGGCAGGTCCGCTCGGGACGGCAGCAGTGCAGGAAGCGCCGGTGCCGGCGAACCCGGCGTTGACCGTGCCCTCGATCACGAACCAGCCCTGACCCCGGGGCGCCCACCCACGAGTCCACGTATACGGCAGCAGCGTCGCCTGGCCCACCCTCAAGGACAGGTTGATGAGATACCCGTCCGTCGGACCGCCGTGGACCTCGCCGAGCATGGACGGCCCGATCTGCTGCCCCAGCTTCACCTGGCGTAGCGGGTAGTAGAGCCCGACGGCGTCGGCCGCCCGCTTGCCGGTCCGCAGATCCAGCGACTGCGTGTGACCGCTATTCGGCTTCTGCTGCGACGCAGGCCCGCGGAACTCCAAACTGACCGGCGCACCTGTGCGTACGCCGACGACGAGAACCGTGCGCCCGCTGGCGATCTGAACCGGGGTGGTCCTTTCTCCCACGTGGAGCGTGCCGACGATCGTCTCCGCGCCGACCACCTTGGTGGCGTAGTCGGGTATCTGGGTGGCTTCCCGGTTCTCCAAGACTGCGACGACGATCTCAACCGCGTGATCGGCCTTGACCGTTTTGGGCAGTCCTGGCTCGGCGGAGGCAGATGCCTTCAGCCGCAACGCGGAGACCTGTTCAGTGGTGAGGTGGTCGAGCGTCGCCACCTCGGTCTCGGCCGCCTCGAAGAACGGCCCCCGGACGACCGCCTCGGTCGTGGGCGGTGTCTGCGCGGTGATGCCCACGTCCTTCAGCGACTTGATCAGCGTCGCCGGCGAAGACTGCACGAAGTCCGCGCCGATCACGTCGGATCCCGGCGAGGATGCCGGGATCCCGGATCCACCGGCGTCCAGGTCACAGGCGGACACGACTAGGGCGGCAAGCGTGATGACCGCCGCGATTCGAAGCCGCCCCGTCCAGCCGAATCTCACGCCGGGGACGATACCACCGGACGACATTCCCCATTGGACTGTCGATCGGCCGTCGGCGCCGGCGGTCAGGCGTCGACGTCCGGCCGGATCAAAGCCGTCTCGGTCGCCTCGGTGGCGGTCCAGGAGGCCACGGCAGTGAACCGACACCTGGCTGGAACCCGTCGGCGAGGTCTATGAGACCGCGAACAGGTCCGTCGATCCGCTAGGGTGACCGCGTTATCTTGCCGCCGCAAGCCGACGCACGCGCTGGAGGGCTCCCGATGTTGGACCACGACAACCGGATCGACGGGTGCGGACGATGAGCCGCGACGGCAGCCGGGATTTCGATTGGGAGATCGGCACGTGGGCGACCCACGTGAAAGTCCTGCGGGGAGCGTTCACCCCTGACGCGACGTGGATCGAGTTCACGGGGACGTCCGTCGTCCACGCGTTCTGCGGCGGCGCCTCGAACCTCGTCGAGCTGGACGTGGCGGGAGCCTCGGGCCGGATCCAGGGCGTCTCGCTCCGGCTCTACAACCCGGAGGCGCGCCAGTGGAGCCTGAACTTCGCCAACATGGGTGACGGCTTGCTCACCCCACCGACCTACGGTGAGTTCGCGGGCGAGCGAGGCGAGTTCTTCGGCGTCGACACGCTGGGCGGACGTGCGATCCTCGTCCGTTTCGTCATCCTGCGGCTCAGTGACGACTCGGCGCGGTTCGAACAGTCCTACTCCGCCGACAGCGGCAACACCTGGGAACTCACCTGGGTGGCGACGGACACCCGCGTGACGAGCTGACCGGGGCCCAACCGCGGTCACGCCGCGTAGTCCGGGTCGGCGATTGCGACGGCGATACGAGTCAACCAATGCAAGTCGTTGGCTCGGGACTCCTCGCTGGCGTCGGGTTTGAGAATTCCGGCCAGGAAGGAGGCGACGTCGTCGAGGTGGCGTTCGCCGCGGTAATAGCTGAGCAGCGTCTGGTCAGGCTCCAGCGTCCCGTACCCACGGCGGAAGAGTTCGGCCCGGCGCTCATTGATCGGGTGGTCACCGAAATCCTGGCTGTAGACGAACATCAAGTCCCGCTCGCGCGGCGCGAGGATCGGCGCGTCCCAGTCCACCACATGCAGCGGCCCGTCGCCCTCGGCGAGGATATTGCCAGGATGAATGTCCGCGTGGCAGATCACGTGCTGCGCGGCGGAGACACGGGCGGCCAGGTCGTCGACCGCGTCCGACAGCCGGTGCAGGGCAGAGCCGTACCGCTCCCAGAAGGCGCCCAGAGCCTCACTCTTCCCGGCCTGCGCACCGAGGGTCCGCACCCGTTCGGCAGCAGTCGACTGGAACTTCTCCACACGTAGAACCGCAGCGATGTCCGCGCTCGGCGTCACCGCGTGCAGCTGCCCCAGGAACTCGCCGTACTCCACCCACTGGCGGTCGGTGAGGCCAGGGCCCCACCGGCTGCCGCCATCGTGGAACGGGTAGAGCAGCAGCTGGTAGTCGCCCCACTGATGAGCGGCGGTCCCCGCCAGTCCGTCGATCGGGGCCACGACTTGCCCGATGCCGCGTACGCGGAGAAAACCCGGCAGCCGCACCGCCGCCGGAGAGAACCGCCCGCGGCGGAGCTTGAGGAAGTAGCGGCCGCCCGCAGCCGTGTCGACTCGGTAGGCCCACGCCTGGCCGTCGAGCCCGACCGGCATGAACACGAGATCCACGAGGTCCAAGGCCCAGGCGGCGGCCACCTCTGCGGCCAGCAGCTTCTCGTCAACACCCGGCTTGTCGATCACGAGCGCGAGCGTCGCAGACCGCCGTCGGTCTGGCAATCACATTGCGGGCATGGACGCCGCTGCGAGTAGCAGAATTCGGCCGGTGTGCGAGCGGCTCTCGATGATTTCGTGGGCGATCGCGGCCTGGCTGAGCGGGAGGCTGGCGTGCACGGTGGTGCGCAACTGGCGGGCCTCGAACAGGTTCGCGATCTCGTCCATTTCGTGGCGTGCCTGACCCGGGTTGGCATGACGCCATGCCGTGAGGTTGAAGCCGGTGACGGACCGCAGCGCGAAGAGTTTGCCGACTGGGATCTGTTCCAGTTCTCCGTTCGCGGCGCCGTAGACCACGGCGCGGCCGAACGGCGCCAGCAGGTCCAGGCTGGACCGCAGGACCGGTCCGCCGACCGCGTCGAGGACGACGTCCACGCCATCCGGGGCGACCGCGCGGACTTGGTCGGGCCAGTCCGCCTGGGCGTAGTCAACGGCGAAGTCGGCGCCAACGGTCCGGATGAAGTCGAGCTTGTCTGATGAGCCGGCAGTGCCGATGACGATGCCCGCGCCCAGGAGCTTGGCGAGTTGAACGGCGAGGTGCCCGATGCCGCCGGCGGCCGCATGGATCAGGACGGTGTCGCCGCGGTTCAGCGGCGCGGCGCGGAGGATGCGCAGTGCGACGGGAGCGCTCATGGCAAGCGTGCTGGCGTCGCCGGGGTCGAGGGAGTCGGGAACGTTGGCGAGCCATCGCGCTTCGGCGATGACGAAGTCCGCGTACGTGTCCTCGGCGAGCGCGGCGACCCGCCGACCTGTCAACCGCGGGTCGACGCCGGGTCCCGTCTGCATGACCGTGCCGACGACGTCACCGGTCGGGCGGCCAGGCAGCGGGCGTTGGAAGATGCTGCCGCTGCCGGGTCCACGACGGAACCGCGTGTCGACGAAGTTGACGCCGACCGCCTCGGTCCGCAGCAGTACCTGTCCTGCATGCGGGACCGGCTGCTCGACATCCTCCACGGTCAGCACCTCAGGCCCGCCGTATGCGTAGTACCGAACGCGGCGCACAGCATCCCTCACTTAAAATGGACCGACAGTCAACTTCGGTTCAGAACACTACTGGACCGCCGGTCCAGTTGTCGAGGTGCGTCATGACCGAGCCCGAACGCCTACGCGCCGACGCGGTCCGCAACCGCACGGCCATCCTGCGCGCCACCGAGGAACTACTGACCCGCCATCACCCGCAGCAAATCTCGATGGAACAGGTGGCCGCGGCGGCCGGCGTCGGCAAGGGAACGGTGTTTCATCGCTTCGGCAGCCGGTACGGACTCATGCGCGCGCTCATGCAAGAACGCGCTCAGGACCTGGAAACCGCGATCAGCACAGGGCCGCCCCCACTAGGCCAGGGCGCCCCGCCACGTATGAGGCTTCTGGCTTTCCTCACCGCCGTCGTCGACCTCGTCGCCCGCAACAAGGGCCTACTCGCCGCCCTCGGCCCTGGCTCGCCCGTCACCGCCGAACCGGACCAGGAGCCACGCGAGACACACCCGGTCTACCGATCCTGGCACGACCACATCGACCGACTGCTCCACCAGCAACGACCAGACCTCGACACCGACATGCTCGCCCACGTCCTCCTCGCCACCCTGCACAGCGAGCCGATCCTGAACGCACTGGAACGCGGCGACGGCAACCGCCTCAACCGAACGCTGCACGACCTGGTCACCGCTCTGCTACCCGAGTGACCCCTCGCCCTCCGCCCGCAAGGATCATTTGCCGCCGACAACGCGCGGCGCCCGACGGGGCGGCCGTCACCGTTCGTGCGACGAGTTACCCCGGAACAACTCGAAGCCCGCCAACCAGTGGCCCGAACCGCATTCACAGTGCTCAAGGG
>JABFYB010000680.1 GCA_013361475.1 Hamadaea sp. | reverse complement strand
GCGCCTGGTGGAGATCCTCATCGCGCCGTATCAGCCGGTCGACGGCGATCCGAAGTTGCTGGCCTGGACGACGGGGGAGCCGTGGTGGTCGGGTCCGATGCCGTCTGCGACGGCCTGGTCGGAGTTCCGGTCGGCGCTTGGGGCGGTCGAGATCGCGGAGGACGCCTTCCATCCGTTCTTCCATGAGGTGGTTCGCGTCGTGCCGGCCGACGACCCGGATGAACCGCCGTCGCTGGTGGAGCAGCTGTGGCCGGGCGCGGTCGTCGGCGGCCTGGTGTTGGTTCGCTCCGGCGTCGTCGTGCGGGCCGGAGCCAACCGCCTCGATCCGGCCGTCGCGGCCAAGTCTTGCCTCTACTGGGCTTGGTGGCGGCGGAATCGGCTGGTCCGGGATCTGTCCCACGGCTGGGGCAGCAACTCCCAGTGGGGCACCGAATTCCGGCGCGACTACGTCGTCGGCGACGAGTTGCACTACAACGTCGACCTGCGGCTGAATCCGCAGATGAGCAGGACCGGAGACGAGGTCAGCGATCTGCCGTTCGAGGATCGCCGTGAGCTGTTGCGGTGGCGGCATTCCAGGACGATCGACCTTGGCGACGATGAATGGCCGTACTTCGACTGGCTGGTCGAGCCGCGCAGGCGGTAGGAGTGTCAGGCGGATTCGCGGACGATCAGTTCGGTGGGCAGGACGACGGAGTCGACGTTCTCGGCTCCGTCGATGAGTTCGAGGAGGAGGCGTACGGTTTCCTCGGCGACCTGCTCCAGCGGCTGTCGCATGGTCGTGAGCAGCGGGTGCGTCGACATGGCCACCGAGGAGTCGTCGAATCCGGCGACTGCCACGTCTTCGGGGACGCGGCGGCCGGCTGCCCGGAGGGCGGCGAGCGCGCCGGCCGCCATGAGGTCGTTGCCGACGAAGACGGCGTCGATGTCGGGCGAGCGGTCCAGCAGTTCGGTCATGGCTAGTTCGCCGCTGCGGCGGGTCCAGTCGCCGTACGCGATGAGCTTCTTGGTGGCCTTGCGCCCGAGGACGTCGCAGAAGCCTTCGAGCCGCAGCAGTCCGCCGGGGGTGTCGAGCGGGCCGGTGATGGTGGCGATCCGGCGGCGGCCCGAGTCGGCGAGGTATTGCGTCACGCGTTGGGCGCCGCCGCGGTCGTCGGCGGCGGCGAACGGCACCTGGTGGCGGCCGCCGGGGATTTCGCCGCAGGTCACGGCTGGGATGTGCTGGCGGCTGAGCTCGTCGAGCAGCGGGTCGCCGGAGTGGGTCGTCACCAGCAGGACGCCGTCGCAGTGCCCGCCGCGCACGTAGCGCACCACGCGGTCGCGGTCGCCGTCGTTGCCGGACAGCATCATGACCAGGGAGATGTCTCGTTCGGCGAGGCGGCGCATGGCGACCCGCATGAGCGTGCTGTAGTTCGGGTCTTCGAACAGTTTCTCTTGCGGCTCGGAGAGCACCATCAGCACCGAGCCGGTCTGGCGGGTGACCAGGCTGCGGGCGGCTCGGTTCACGACGTAGCCGGTCTCGGCGACGGCTCGCTGGACGGCGGCCAGTGCGGCGGCGCTGACGTATGCGTCGCCGTTGAGCGCTCGTGACACGGTGCCGCGGGACACTCCGGCGACGCGGGCCACGTCGTGGATGGTGGGACGGGAGGCGCGTGGGCTCACGTGCATCAGCCTTTCACAGCTCCGCTCGTCAGGTCGGTACGCCAGTAGCGTTGCATGGTCAGGAACAGTGCGATCAGCGGAATGATGGAGATGAGCGCGCCGGTGATGACGAGCGTGTACAGCGCGGGTTGGTTGGCGCCGGTCGCCAGCCAGGTGTAGAGGCCGACGGTGAGCGGGAACTTCGTGTCGTCGGCCAGCATGATGAACGGCAGCAGGAAGTTGTTCCAGATGGCGACGAACTGGAACAGGAAGATCGTCACCAGGCCGGGCACCATCATGGGCAGGGCGATCCGGTTGAGCAGCCGGAATTCGCCGGCGCCGTCGATGCGGGCGGCTTCGATCATCGAGTCGGGGATCGCCGCGCCGGCGTACACGCGGGCCAGGTAGATGCTGTAGGGGTGCAGGATGCCGGGTAGCAGCACCGACCAGTAGGTGTCGGCGAGGCCGACCTTGGCCAGGAGCAGGTATTGCGGGATCGCCAGGACGACCGAGGGCACCAGGATGCCGCCGATGAGGAGGTTGAAGATGAGGTTGCGGCCGGGGAACCGGAACTTCGCCAGGGTGTAGCCGGAGATGGCGCTGACCATGGTGGACAGCAGTGCGCCGACGCCGGCGTAGAGGGCGGTGTTGACGGTCCAGCGCCAGAAGATCCCGTCGCGGTGGTCGGTCAGTTCGACGAGGTTGTCCCACAGTCCGGTGCCGGGCTGGAAGGCGTTGCTGGAGAACAGTTCGGCGCGGGACTTGGTGGCGGCGACGAGTACCCAGATCACCGGCAGCAGGCTGTAGACCGCGCCGATCAGCAGCAGGACGGTCGGGGTGAGGCCGAGGCGGCGGCGCATCAGGACTCCTCGCTGAAGGCTCGCTTGCGGACCACGCGCAGGAAGCCGAAGGACAACACCAGGGAGATGGCGGCGATCACGATCGAGGTCGCGGCGGCCGAGTACAGGTCGAGGTTCTTGAACGCCTCGGTGAAGACCATCATCAGAGGGCTCCAGGTGGAGCTGATGGTGTTGGAGATCGGCCGGAGCGTCATGGGTTCGGTGAAGACCTGTGAGGTGGCGATGATGGAGAACACCGTGGTGAGGATGAGTGAGGGCACCAGCATCGGCAGTTTGATCCGGGTGGCGATCTGGAATTCGCTCGCGCCGTCGAGGCGGGCGGCTTCGTAGTACTCGGGGGAGATCGACCGCAGGTGGGTGTAGAGGACCAGCATGTTGAACCCGGTGCCGCCCCAGACGGCGATGTTGGCCATCGAGAACATCACGACGTCGGGATCGAACAGGTCCGCCTGCACCCCGAACAGGTGCAGCACGGAATGGATCGGGCTGAGGCTGGGCAGGTAGAGGAAGCCCCAGAGCAACGAGGCGACGACGCCCGGCACGGCGTACGGCAGGAAGATCGCGATGCGGGAGAGGCGCTTGAGCCGTGCGTGGGCGGAGTCGAGCAGGAGCGCGAAGAGGACCGCGAGCCCGAGCATGACGGTGAGCACCACGACCCCGTAGCCGAGGACGCGCAGCCAGCCGGCCCAGAATTCGTGGTCGGTCAGGGTGGCCTTGTAGTTGTCGAAGCCGACCGAGACCTCGCGGCGCGAGCCCTTGCCGAGGCCGAGGCCGCTGACATTGGTCCCCCGGGTGCCCAGGTAGAGGGTGTATCCGATGGGGACGGCGAAGAACGCGACGAACAGTGCCATCGCCGGAGTGAGGAAGACGTAGGGTACGGCGCCCGCCCGAAGGCGGGCGCCGGTCCGTGGCGGGTGCTTCATCTACGAGGCGACCTTGAATCCGGCCTTGGTCATGTCGGCGATCGTCGCCTGCTGCACCGACGTGAGCGCGTCGGCGAACGAGGACTTCGCCTGGATGGCCTTGCCGAACGAGTCCTCGTACGCGGTGTAGGCGGCGTTGACGTTCGGGCCGAAGGTGAAGCCCCGGGCGCTGGCCGAGATGGCGGCGGCGTCTTTCCAGAAGCTCGCCTGGTTGGCGAAGTAGTCCGGCGGGGTGGTCAGGGAGGACTGCCCGGCGGTGGCGGCCGGGTAGATCTGGGCCTGCTTGACGAGCAGGTCGACCGCGGCCGGGTCGGTGTTGAGCCAGGTGAGGAACTTGGCGGCGGCGCTCTTGTGCTTGGAGGAGGCGGAGATCGAGGCGGCTGATCCGCCCCAGAAGCCGCTGAAGTTCTCGCCGGCGGTCCACTGCGGCAGCGGGGCCATGGCCCACTTGCCCTTGGTGCTCGGGACGTTGCTCGACAGCACGCCGGGCGCCCAGACGGCCGAGCACCAGGTGAGCAGCTTGCCGTTGGTGAACGCGGCGTTCCACTCGTTGGACCACCAGGCTTGGGTGTCGACGACGCCGTCCTTGACGAGCCCGCCCCAGAAGTCGGCGACCTTGGTGGTGGCGGCGTCGTTGATGCCGACTTTCCAGGTGTCGCCGGCGATCGACCACCACTGGCCGCCGGCCTGCTGCGACAGGCCGGCGAACCAGCCGCCGTCCTTGTTGGAGAAGCCGCCGAAGTAGACGGACTTGTCGGCGGCGTGCACCTTGCGAGCGGCGGCGGCGTACTCGTCCCAGGTCTTCGGGACGGCGACGCCGTACTTCTCCAGCAGGTCGACGCGGTAGAACAGGCCCATCGGGCCGCTGTCCTGCGGCAGGCCGTAGACGGCGTCGGTGCCGAGGGTCACCAGGCCCCAGAGGCCGTCGCTGAACGCCGACTTCGCCCCGCTGACCAGGGACTTGATGTCGGCGACCGCCTCGGCTGCGACGAACGAGGGCAGCATCTGGTACTCGGCCTGCATGATGTCGGGCGCGTTGCCGGCCTTCGCCGCGGTCAGGAACTTCGCCGCCGACTCGTTGCCGCCGCCCTGGTTGCTGATCGTGACCTTGATGTTGGGGTTCGCCTTGTTCCAGACCTCGGCGATCTTGTCCATGTTCGGCGCCCAGGTCCAGTAGACGAGTTCGACCGGGCCGGTTTCCTCGGGGGTCGCCGTCGTGGCGTCGTCGTCGCTGGAACAGGCGGCTACGCCACCGAGGGCGGCCGCGCCCGCGGCGCCGAGCAGCAGGCCCAGCGCAGAACGGCGGGGGAGTCCGTGGGGCATTGTTCCTCCGGCATGAGAGAGGGGCTTGGGGATATGCGAAGCCAGAATGCGCGTCTGTGAACGTTCACAGGTGCCGAACAGTGTGTGTCATCACTTCGGCCGAGTCAAGCGGGCGTTGCGAAGCCGTTAAGTTCGCAGCTCAAGCACAAGATGAGCGGGGAGGCCCCGACCTGATCTACCGCCCGAGCGGCTCGTTCGCTACTGTGCACGTTCACAGAACAGAGCAGTGCTCGACACGAGGGAGGGTGCCGTGACGGCACGTTTTCCGGCACGCCCCGCGGGGATCGCCTACGGCGGCGACTACAACCCGGAGCAGTGGCCTCGCGAGGTGCAGCTGGAGGACATCGAGCTGATGCGCGAGGCCGGGGTCAACCTGGTGAGCCTCGCGATCTTCGCGTGGGCGCTGCTGGAGCCGGAAGAGGGCCGCTACGAGTTCGGCTGGCTCGACGAGATCGTGGATCGATTGCACGCCAACGGGATCGCGGTCGACCTCGCCACGCCGACGGCCGCCGCGCCGGCTTGGTTCGTCCAGGCGTACCCGGAGAGTCTGCCGGTCACTCGCGAAGGCGTACAAGTCGGATTCGGCGGGCGGGAACACTCGTGCCCGAGCTCGCCCGACTACCGCGCAGCCACCGCGCGCCTCGCGACGGCCCTGGCCGAGCACTACCGTGACCATCCCGCGGTCGTCCTGTGGCACGTGCACAACGAGTACGGCGCGCCGCTCGGCGAGTGCTACTGCCCGGCGAGCGTGCGCGCGTTCCGGGCATGGCTGCGCGACCGCTACGGCGACCTGGAGGCGCTCAACGACGCGTGGGGGACGCTGTTCTGGAGCCAGCGCTACACCGACTGGGAGCAGATCGACGCGCCGCGCCACAACCACACGGCGGTGAATCCCGCGCAGCGCCTGGACTTCGCCCGGTTCACCAGCGACGAGCACCTGGCCTGCTACACGCTGCAGCGCGACATCCTGCACCGGATCACCCCGGGCGTGCCGGTGACCACGAACTTCATGACGACCAACTGCAAGTCGATGGATCTCTGGAAGTGGGCGCGCGAGGTCGACGTGGTCTCCAACAACCACTACCTCAACGCCGAGGAGCCGGACAACCACATCATCCTGTCGATGTCCGCCGATCTGGCGCGCTCCGTGGGCGGCGGCCGGCCGTGGATCATCATGGAACACTCCACCAGCGCGGTGAACTGGCAGCCGCGCAACCTCGCCAAAGGCCCCGGCGAGCTGCGCCGCAACAGCCTCACGCACGTGGCGCGCGGCGCCGACGGCGTGATGTTCTTCCAGTGGCGCGCCTCGCGCTTCGGCGCGGAGAAGTTCCACTCCGCGATGGTCCCGCAAGGTGGGACACGCACGCAGGTGTGGCGGGACGTGGTCGCGCTGGGCGGCGAGCTGGCGGCTCTTTCAGCGGTACGCGGAGAGCAGGTCCCGGCCGAGGTCGCCATCGTCTGGGACTTCGAGTCCTATTGGGCGCTCGAGCTGGACTGGCGGCCGTCGGTCGATCTCAGGTTCCGGGAGCGCATCGACGCGTACTACGCCGAGCTGTGGCGTGAGCACGTCACCGTCGACTTCGTCCACCCCGAGTCCGACCTGACGGCGTACAAGGTGGTCGTCGCGCCCAGCCTGTATCTGCTGGGGGAGGCGGGCGCGAAGAACCTCCACAGCTACGTCCACAGTGGCGGGACGCTCGTCGTCTCCTACTTCTCCGGGATCGTCGACGAGCACGACACCGTGCCGGCCGGGCCGTATCCGGGCGCGTTGCGCGACACCCTCGGGCTGTGGGTGGAGGAGTTCCACCCGCTGCGCTCGGCCGAACAGGTGGCGCTGTCCGGCGGCGGCGTGGGCCGGATCTGGTCCGAACACGTGCACCTCGACGGGGCGTCGGAGATCCAGGCGTTCGCGAGCGGACCCGACGCCGGCCGACCGGCGGTCACCCGCAACGCCGTCGGCGACGGCCACGCCTGGTACGTCGCGACCGCGCCGTCGGACCTGCGCGACCTGCTCGGGTCGGTGCTCGACGCCGCCGGCGTGGAGGTGCCGGTCGGCCTGCCCGACACCCTGGAAGTCGTCGTACGCGGTTCGCAGCGGTTCCTCGTCAACCACGGAACAGCCGAGGTCACGGCGTACGGCGTCACCGTTCCCGCAGGCGGTGTACTTTCCGCGCGATCATGAACCTATGGTCGTGATCGACCGGCGTGTCGTGTCCCTGGGACCCTGATCGACTCCCGGGAGCCCTGATCGACTTCGCCATCGTCGGCGCGACGCTGGGCCTCTGTGCATTTCTGTGAACGTGCACAGAAACTGATCTTTATTTGGGCAGGTAAATCGGTATTGATTTCTGGGGGTCGGTCTACCACCCTGGTTCCTTGACTGTGAACGTTCACAGAAGCCTCCTGCCCGGGAGGCGTCGCCCGTCCTGTCGAGGAGTCCCCCGTATGCTCCGACCCACTCTCGCTCGCGCGCTTTCCGCCGCCACGGCCGCCGTCGCCGTCGCGGCGGGAGCGCTCACCGCACCGGCCCCCGCCGTGGCGGCCAACACCCTCACGATGCGCGGCGCGGACGTCTCGTCCGTGCAGCGGGCGATCGACCTCGGCGCGCCCTACTACGACGCGTCCGGGGTCGCCCGCGATCCGCTCGACATCCTCAAGGCGCTCGGCGTCAACTACGTCCGGCTGCGCATCTGGAACAACCCGGCCAGCGGTTACAACAACAAGGCCAAGGTGCTGGCGTACGCGAAGACGGTGAAGGCCAAGGGATTGAGCCTGCTCATCGACTTCCACTACTCCGACACCTGGGCCGACCCGGGCAAGCAGTACAAGCCGGCGGCCTGGGCCGGCCACGGCATCAGCGCGTTGCAGACCGACGTCTACAACTACACCTACGACGTCTGCAACAGCCTGAAGGCGCAGGGCACCACGCCGGACAGCGTCCAGATCGGCAACGAGATCAACGTCGGCATGCTCTGGAACGACGGCAAAGTGGTCAACAACGACTTCACCAACCTGAGCCTGCTGCTGAAGGCGGGCTACAACGCGACGAAGGCGTGCAACAGCGGCACCAAGGTCATCATCCACACCGCCGACGCCGACAGCGACGCGAACATGCGCTGGTTCTACGACGGCATCACGGCCAAGGGCGTCGTCTGGGACATCACCGGCCTGTCGTACTACTGCTTCTGGCACGGCTCGCTGACCAACCTGTACAACGTCATCGTCGACGCCCGCACCCGGTACGGCAAGCCGGTCTCGATCATGGAGACGGCGTACCCGTTCACCTCCGCCAACGCCGACAGCGAGGCGAACTCCGTGAGCGGATCGGCGCCGTGCAGCGGCTACTCGGCGTCCTGGTCGGGGCAGGCCACCGAGTTCACCCACGTGCAGAACACCGCCCGCAACGCGGGCGCGATCGGTGTCTTCTACTGGGAACCGACCTGGTACGCCGTCGCCGGCAACGGCTGGGACCCGGCGAACATCAGCGGCACCGGCAACCAGTGGGACAACATGGCCATCTTCAACTGGACCGGCCACATCAACCCCAACGTCATCTGGACCCCCTAGCTCACCCCGCCCGTTGATCATGGAGTCAACGGTCGTCTCGACGGTGTGTCGAGGCCGGAAACTCCATGATCAACGGGTAGCATTCCTTGACAGGCATATAACGCAAGCGGCATATTAGGAGGCGTGGCAGTTGACGCCTTCGCCGTTCTCGCCGAACCGACCCGGCGCCGCATCCTGGACGAGCTCCGCCGGTCGCCCCGCACGGTCGGGGATCTGGTCGGCACGCTGGCGATCAGTCAGCCGTCGGTCTCCAAACACCTCAAGGTGTTGCGGGAGGCCGGCTTCGTGACGAGCCAAGTCGCCGCGCAGACCCGGGTCTACCGGATCGAGGCGGCGCCACTGCGAACCGTCGACGAATGGCTCGCGCCCTATCGCGAGCTGTGGCCCCGGCACCTCGACGCGCTGGAGCGCCACCTCGACCGGAAAGCCTTGGAGGAATCATGAGCACCTTCGAACCCGGCCCGCTGCGCGAAGCGGACGCGACGCGTACCGAAGACGGCCGGTGGACCCTGGCGTTCGTCCGTGACCTGGCCCATCCGCCGGCGCGGGTGTGGGCGGCCTTGACCGACCCGGCGCAGCTGGGGGAGTGGGCGCCGTTCCGGGCCGAGCGGGACCTCGGCGAACCGGGTCCCACGACGCTCGCGATGATCGACGGCGAACTCGCCGTGGAGCTTCCCGCCACCGTGCTGCGCGCCGAACCGCCGTCCCTGCTGGAGTACGCCTGGGGCGAGGACCTACTGCGCTGGGAGCTGACCCCGACGCCGGCCGGGACCCGGTTGACGTTGCGGCACACCGTCGCCGGAACGGACGACCTGCCCCGTGCCGCCGCCGGTTGGCACCTGTGCCTCGACGTCGCCGAGCGCCTGCTCGACGGCGATCCCGTCCCGCCGATCCGGGGCCGGGCCGCACTCGACCACGGCTGGCAGGGCCTGCACGACGCGTACGCGGCGGAGCTGCGGGGTACCGTCGGCCGATGATCCGGATCCGTCCGGCGGTGATCGCCGATGCCGCGGAGTTGAGCCGCCTCTACACGGAGAACCGCGAGTTCCTGCGGCCCTTCGAACCCGTACGCGACGAGACGTTCTTCACCAAGGACGGCCAGGAGGCGCGGCTGGCGGTCGGCGAAGCCGCCCGGGCGGCCGGCATCGAGGACCGGCGCGTCATCACGAGCCAGGCGACCGGGGAGATCCTCGGCATGATCTCGCTGACCGCGATCGAACGCGGCCCGGTCCAGGGCGCGCATCTCGGCTACTGGGTCGCCCAGGCGGCCAACGGCCGCGGTGTCGCCTCCGCCGCCGTCGCGGCCGTCCTCGACCTCGCGTTCGGCGAGCTGGACCTGCACCGGCTGGAGGCCGGTACGCTCCTGCACAACGCCGGATCGCAGAAGGTGCTGCGGCGCAACGGATTCGAGGAGATCGGCGTCGCCCGGCGCTACCTCAAGATCGACGGCAAGTGGCAGGATCACCTGCTGTTCCAGCGACTCGCGGACGACGAAGAGGCCTGACCGCCGCAGGTGGTGGCCGGACGTACGCTGTCGGTAGCAACTCCGTGGGTTGTCGCACGGGTGTCCTGTCGGACACATGACAATGCGGTTTCCGCTGGTCAGCCGGATCGGAAGGGTGGGCATGTCGTCGGAGCGCCGAGAGGAGGAACCCGTGACCGCGGTGATGCCGGACGTCGATCGTGACGGCTTCGAGATCCACGGCTGGGTGCCGACCGGTGTCCTCGGCGTCGACGACATCGACGACATCGATTTGGATGTCCCTTTCGAGATCCAAGACGGCGAGTTGCTGATCATGTCACCTCCCAGTGCGTGGCACGAATACACGAGCGACGACGTCAAGGGCTACCTGAGACGACGCTGTTCCACGGCGACGGGGGAGCTGTTCGTGCCGACGGGGCAGAATGTCCGCCGCCCGGATGTGGTCGGACTCAGCGTCACCCGGCAGGAGCTGGTTCGCGCGCGTGTGTCGACGCTCAGTCCCAGTGTCGTCGAGGTGATAGTCGAGGTCGTGTCGCACGATACGAACAAGTCGAAGGACCGAACGTCGGTCGCCCGCGACCGTGAGCACAAGTTCCGCGAATACGCCGGTGTAGGCATCCCGGAGTATTGGATCGTCGACGAGATCGAGGACGATCCCGACGACGCGTCCGTCGAGATCTATCGCCTGCGGAACGGCGCTTACGAGGCCGTCCGCGTCGTGCGCCTCTCTCATCTCCTCGCCGAGCAGCCCTGATCTAGCGAACCAGCTGGTCAGGGCATTATTCTTCCCGCGTATACGCTGAGAGTATACGCGCGGTGTAGGGTGGCCCGCATGATCAAGCGAGCCGTCTACGCCGCGCTGGCGATCGAGGTCGTCGCCCTCGTCGTGTTCACCCTGCTCTGGGAGTCGCTCGACTTCTCCGTCTACATGTGGGGCGGCCAGGCCGTTTCCGACGACGCCCGGCTCTACACCGAGCAGGCGCTGGCCCACTGGTTCACGTATTCGCCGTTCGCCGCGCTCGTGTTCGCACCGTGGTCGGTGCTGCCGCTGACGCTCGGGCGTTTGCTCTGGCAGCTGTTGTCGGTGGCGGCGTTCGCCGGGGGCTGTGCCGTGGTCATGCGGCTGGCCGGGCGGCCCGTCACCCGGCTGTCGTTGGCGATGGCGGTGGCGGCCGGGCTGCTGCTGGAGCCGGTTTACCACTCGCTGTTCCAGGCGCAGATCAACCTGCTGCTGTTCGGGATGATCCTGCTCGACGTGTGGCTGGTGTCGCGGGGGCGCTTCGGCGGGGTGTGGATCGGGATCGCGGCCGCGATCAAGCTGACGCCTGCGATCTTCATCGTGTTCCTGCTGGCCGCGGGGCGTACGCGGGCTGCTGTGACGGCCGTCGTGACCTTCGTGAGCTGCGGGCTGCTCGGATTGCTCATGGCGCCGGAGGCGTCCCGGTTGTACTGGCTGCACCTGTTCTTCGACACGTCCCGAGTGGGCGCGCCCTACATCAGCAACCAGTCGCCGTACGGGATGCTGCGGCGGCTGTTCACCAACGATCCCGCCATCGACGCCTGGTATCCGGTGATCCCGGCGGTCATCGGGCTCGCCGGGCTGGTGATCGCGGCTCGGCTGGCCCGGCGCGGGGACTGGCTGGCCGCCGTCGCGGCGACGGGGGTGACCGGGTTGCTGGTGTCGCCGATCTCATGGGCGCACCACTGGGTCTGGGTGGTGCCGGCCCTGGCGGTGCTGCTGCGGGGCGGCCGGGCGTCCCGAGTCGCGGCTGCGGCGGCGTACGCGGTCTTCGTGCTCGCGCCGATGTGGTGGACTCCGCACTTCGGCGGGCCCGGGGAGTACGGCTGGCACGGCTGGGTCACCGCGGTCGCGAACTGCTTCCTGTTGTGCGGGCTGGGGTTCCTCGCGTACGCGGGTCGCCTGGCGGCGATGCCGGCCGTGGCGCCCCCGGCCACCGTCGTGCCCGAAGCCGACCGTGAGCGAGCAATTGTAATGTGACGACCGTCAATGTATCCTCAATGGACTGACGTGTACGCCGGCGTGCCGCCGCTGAGTGGGCGGCCGCCGGCGTCGCCGTCTCCTGGGGAGGGCGCATCAATACCACAAAAGCTGGTCATCGCGTATGAATCCGGCATTGGGCGTGAACAGGGCGACCGTACCTGACATGGTTAGCTCATGGACCGCGGCGTCGGGCTGACCTTCGGGGTGGAAGAGGAGTTCCACCTGCTCAACCCGGCCACGGGTCGGCTGGCGCCGGGCGCGCGGCAGCTGCTGGCGGCCTTCGGGGCGCACGACGTGTTCGGCCTGCCGAACCAGGAGTTCCAGCAGGCCATGGTCGAGACCGCGACGCCGGTCTGCCACGACCTGGCCGAGCTGCGGCAGGCGCTCGTCGCCACCAGGACGACCCTCATCCGGGCCGGCGATCAGGTCGGCCTGTGGATCGCCGCCGCCGGGACGGTGCCCGATTGCGGCATCGTCACCGCGCCGGTCTACCCCGACGAGCGCTACCGCCGCATCTCCGACGAGTACCGGCGGCTCGCCGTCGAGCAGCAGGTCTGCGCGTGCCAGGTGCAGGTGGGCGTACCGGACGAGGAACTGGCCTTCCATCTCATCCGGCGGATCCGCGGCTGGCTGCCCGTGCTGCTCGCGCTCTCCGGTGGGTCGCCCTTCTTCCAGAATCAGGACACCGGGTACGCCTCCTATCGGGCAGTGGTGCTCTCGCGATGGCCGACGTCGGGCCCGATGCCCCTGTTCGCCGACCGCGCCGAATACCACCGCCGGATCGACAAGCTGATCGAGGCGGGGGTGATCGGCGACTACGGGATGATCTACTACGACGTCCGGCCCTCGCAGCGATATCCGACGCTGGAGCTGCGCATCGCCGACGCCTGCCCGTTGCTCGACGACGTGCTGCTGATCGCCGCGCTCGCGCGGGCGCTCGTGGTCACCGCGGCCGAGGAGGAGGAACGCGGCGATCCGATCCCCGACGTCGCCGACGAGCTGCTGCGCGGCGCGACGTGGCGGGCCGCCCGTTCGGGACTGCGCGGCAAGCTGGTGGACGCCGTCGCCGGCGACGCCGTCGCCTCCAAGGACCTGGTACGCCGCTTCGTCCGGCACGTCCGCCCGGCGTTGGAGGCTTCCGGCGACGACGCGTACGTCGACGAGGCGTTGCTGGACCTCGCCAAGCGGGGCACGTCGGCCGAGCGCCAGCGGCGGGCGTTGAGCGCCGGCAAGGGCATGCACAAGGTGACCGCCTCGATCGTCGCCGAGACGCGTACCTTCAGCGAGAAGTGAGCCCTGATCAGGCCGGATAGGCCCGCGTCTCGGTCGCCTTCAGAGCGGCCCACACCGGCTGGCCGGGGGCGAGATGCAGGCGTACGGCAGCGGCCGGGGTGATGTCGGCCGCCGCCTCGATCGGTCCGGAGAGCTGGATGCGCAGGTAGTCGCCGTGCTGCTGGACGCCGATGATGGTGGCGGGCCAGGTGTTGCTCGGGCTGCCGTCGGGCCGGGCCGGATAGAGGGCCAGCGCGCTCGGTGGGAACGCGACGAACGCGTCGCCGCGGACGGTGTCGGCGGCGGTCAGCGAGAATCCGCCCGGCACGGTGATGGTGTGGCCGTCGGCGTGCCCGCGATACAGGTTCAGGCCGACGAGCTGGGCGACATAGTCGGTACGCGGCCGGGCGGTGATCGCCGCGGCGTCGCCTTCCTGCACGACGACGCCGTTCTCCACGATGATCAGCCGGTCGGCGAGGACGAGCGCGTCCAACGGGTCGTGCGTCACCAGAAGCGTCGCCCCCGGGTGCTCGCCGAGATGGCGATGCAACTGGGCCCGGGTCTCCAGCCGCGTACGCGCGTCGAGGGCGGCCAGCGGTTCGTCGAGCAGCAGCAACGCCGGTTCGACGGCGAGCGCCCGGGCCAACGCGACGCGCTGCGCCTGCCCGCCCGACAGCTGACGCGGCTTGCTCCGGGCGTACGCCGCCAAGCCGACCCGGTCGAGCCACGCGGCCGCGGTCGCCCGGGCCTCGGCCGTGCTCCGGCCGTGATGACGGGGACCGAAGGCGACGTTGTCCAACGCGGTCAAGTGCGGGAACAGCAGGTAGTCCTGGAAGACCACGCCGATGGGGCGGCGTTCCGGTGGCACGAGGACGCCGTCACCGGGCCGGTCGAGCACCCGGCCGTCGAGCGTCAGGTGCCCCTCGCTGAGCGGCAGCAGCCCCGCCAGCGCCCGGAGGGCGGTCGACTTGCCGGCCCCGTTCGGGCCGAGCAGCGCCACGACTTCTCCGGCGGCGACGGTCAGGCGTACGTCGAGCTGGAAGCCGCCGGTGCGGCGCACGATCAGCTGCGCGTCCAGGCCGGTCATGGGCTCGTGATCCACTTGTCCCGCAGGGCGGCCAGGATGCCGACCGAGACCGCCAGCAGGATGAGGCTGAGCACGAGGGCGGCGTCCAGGTCGGTCTCCAGCGCCAGATAGACGGCCAGCGGCATGGTCTGCGTACGCCCGGGGAAATTGCCGGCGAAGGTGATCGTCGCGCCGAACTCGCCGAGCGCGCGTGCCCAGCACAGGACGGCTCCGGCCGCCACCCCGGGGGCGACCAGCGGCAGCGTGACACGGCGGAAGACCGCGAAGCGGCCGGCGCCGAGCGTCGCCGCCGCCTCCTCGTAGCGGGTGTCCGACCCGCGCAGGGCGCCTTCGACCGCGATGACCAGGAACGGCATCGCGACGAACGCCTCCGCCACGACGACGCCCGCCGTTGTGAACGGCAGGGTGATCCCGAACGCCGAGTCCAGCCACTGCCCGATCAGACCCCGGCGGCCGAAGACGAGCAGCAGTGCGACGCCGCCGACCACCGGCGGCAACACCAGCGGCACCGTGACCAGCGCCCGGACCACGCGGCGGCCCGGGAACTCGGTCCGGGCCAGCAGCCAGGCCAGCGGCACACCCAGCAGTACGCACACAACGGTGGCGAGCGTCGCGGTCAGCAGCGACAGCCGCAACGCGGCGAGCACACCGGGCGCGGTCAGCCGTTCCGGCAGGCTGCGCCACGGCGTCCGGATCAGCAGACCGGCCAGCGGCAGCACGAGGAAGGCGAGCCCGAGCGCTGCCGGGATCAGCAGCGCGATCGGTGCCCGGGCGCCCCTTCGTGCCTCGCTCACGAGATCAGCATGCCGGATCACGGAGTCTGGAAACCGGCCTGGGTGAGCACCGCCATGCCCTTGTCCGAGCGGATCCACTCGAGCAGCTTCCGGGCTGCGGTCTTGTTGGGCGCGTTCTTCACCACCGCGATCGGGTAGTCGTTGACCGCGGTCGCCGACTCGGGGAACTCCATGGCGGCGACGTCGGCCGTGGCGGCCTGCGCGTCGGTGCGGTAGACCAGCGCGGCGTCGACCTCGCCCAGCTTGACCTTCTGCAGGGCGGCCTTGACGTCCTGCTCCAGCGTCACGGGGGTGAGCTGGACCGAGGCCGCCGCCAAGGCCTTCTTCGCGGCTGCGCCGCAGGGGACCTGCTCGGCGCAGAGCGCGACCTTCAGCCCCGGCTGGGTGAGACCGGCCAAGCCGGTAATGCCCTTCGGGTTTCCCTTCGCCACGGCGATGACGAGCTGGTTGCGCACGAAGGTGACCGGCTCGCCGTCGGTCAGTCCCGCGTCGGTGACGGTCTTCATGGTCGCCGGGCTCGCCGCGGCGAACAGGTCGGCGGGGGCGCCCTGGGTGATCTGGGTGCCCAGCGCGGAGCTGCCCGCGAAGTTGAAGGTCACCTTCACGCCGGGGTACGCCGTCTCGAAGTCCTTGCCGATCCGCGTGAACGACTCGGTCAGCGACGCCGCGGCGAACACGGTGACCTCACCGGTGACGCCGGGCGTCCCCGACGAGGCGGACGTCCCGGCGTCACCACTCCCCCCGGAGCAGGCGGTCAGCGCGAGGGCGGCGGCCAGGGTCGCGACGAGCGCGCGCATTCTCATGACCGACACCCTATGACTTGCAGATGCCAGCTGTACATCTAGCCTGACCTCGCAGATGCGCTACGGCTGGCGGGCGCCGAGTCAGCGGGGTGGGCCGGCGGCCACCCGGTCGAGCAGGGCGTCGAAGTCGCCGCGGAAACCGTGCAGGTGCTCCAGCCACCAGGTCAGCCCGGCGTCGGCGTACGCGGAGACCAGTGCGCCGTCGGCCGGTGTGCTGACGCCGGACAGCGCGATCTCGTAGCCGGCCATGCTCGGCCGGTGCCGCCCGATCTCACGGACGATGTCGTGGAGCTTCTCCGGCGTCGTCGTCATCCGGCCTTGCTCGTCGTCTCCGCCGCCGACCCAGCCGTCCCAGGCGGCTGCCCGGCGCAGCGCCGCCGGGGCGTATCCGCCGATCCAGATCGGCACCCGGGGCCGGGTGACCGGCAGCGGAGCCAGCGTCACACCGTCCACTGTGTAGTGCTTACCCGCGTGGGTGACGGGACCGCCGCGCCACAATCGGTCCAGGATCGACAGACCTTCGTCCAGCCGGGCGGCCCGGGTCTTGGCCGACACGTCCTCGCCGAACGCCGCGTATTCGGCAGCCATCCCGCCCAGTCCGGCGGTGAACACCACACGCCCGGAGCTGAGCAGGTCGAGGGTGGCGACGGTCTGGGCGACGATCGCCGGTCGGCGCCGGGGCAGCGGGGTCACCGCCGGTCCCAGCAGCAGCCGCTCGGTCACGGTCGCCGCGGCCGACAGCGTGACCCAGGCGTCGGCGGCCGGAGTGCCCCAGGTGAAGGCCAGATGGTCCCAGACGAACAGGGCCTCCCAGCCCGCCGCCTCGGCCGTCCGGGCGAGCTGCACCGTCTTCCGGGGGTCGGCGAGGTCGCCGAGGATCGCGACATAGATCCCGAAGCGCATCCGCCCAACGTATCGAGGGGGTATGACATCAGTGCCGGGCGAAGAACTCCACCAGGTGTTTCACCACCAGGTCGGGCTGATCGTCGACGAGGAAGTGCGACGCTCCGGGGATCTCGCGTATCTCCAGATCGTCGGCGTGCCCTTCGTGCCCGGCCAGGAGATCGGCCCGGATGACCGGATCGGATTCGCCGGTGAGCAGCAGCGTCGGCGTGGTGAGCCGCAAGCCGTCGAACTTGCGGCGCATGATGCGTACCGCCTCCGGCAGGATGAAGCCCGGATAGAGCCGGCACACCGCGCGAGCGTACGCCGGGTCACGGAGCGGACCCAGGAAGGCGTCCAGATCGGAGCCGGCGATCGCGTCCGGCCGGGCCGAATAGCTCAGCATCGCGCGGGCCAGCCATTGCCGTCCCCGCGACAACCCCCGTACGCCGACGCCCGGCGTCAGCAGCGGAGCCTGGTACCAGCTGGCCCGCATCCGGCCGATCATGCGAAGGCCGAACCGGAAGTACGGGTGCGGGATGGCGAGGCTCACGTAGGACCGGATCCGCTCGGGATGGTTCAGGCAGATCAGGAACCCGGCGATCGCCGACCAGTCGTGCGCCACGAGCCGTACGCTGTCCAGCTCGAGCGCGTCCAGGAGGGCGAGGACGTCGCCGACCAGCGTCTCCCGGTCGTAGCCGGCACGCGGCGCTTCCGTCCAGCCCGCGCCGCGCAGATCGGGGACGATCACGCGATGGTCCCGGGCCAGTGCCGGGATCACGTCCCGCCACTCCCACCAGTGCTGCGGTACGCCGTGCAGCAGCACGACCGGCGAGCCTCGGCCCGCCTCGGCGACGTGCATCCGCAGACCCGGCAGGTCGAGGTAGCGATGCCCGACCCCGGCCAGCTGCGGCATCGGGTGTGGAAACTCGCTGGTCATGACCCCAGGCTACTACGATCATAGTAGGAAGTCACTATGTTTATAGTGATCACGTGACGAGCACGAGACAGCGCGCCCTGGACGCCGCGATCGAGCTGGTCGGCACCGAAGGGCTGCGGTCGCTGACGCACGCCAAAGTGGACGCGCGCGCCGGTCTGCCCAAGGGCTCGACCTCCAACTACTTCCGTACGCGCGACGCCCTCACGGTCGGCCTGGTCGAGTGGATGGCGCAGAAGGAGCTGGCCGAGCTGACCCCGCCGTTCTCGCCGCGTACGGGGGACGACCTGGTGGAGCTGCTGGCCGGATTGCTCGACTTCACCACCGGGCCGAACCGTACGCTCACCGCCGCCCGGCTCGCGTTGTTCAGCGAAGCCGCGCACGACGACCAGGTTCGGGCGGCGGTCTCCCGGGGGCACCAGATGATGCGGGTCTGGGCCGAGTCGGTGCTGGCCGACCTGGGCGCGCCCGACCCGGTGACCGGCGCGAGCGCGCTCATCTCGATGTGTGAGGGCATGATCCTGCATCGGATCGCGCGCGGCGCGAACGACGATCCACGGCCGATGCTCCGCCTCGTCACGAGCGCCGTGCTGGCCTAACCGCGGCCGTAGACCAGGACCACGCGATGGCCCAGACGGTCGCCGATCGCCGCGACCTCCGCCGGCGTCAACCGCGGCCGGTTCCAGAACCGCAGCCCGAAGTTGCCCACCGCCCACGGCGAGCCGGGCCAGTCCCAGTCGTTCAAGCCGACATACTGCCCGCACACCACGCAGGCCGGGTCGACGACGTCGCCGTCCCACCAGCTCTCGACGGCCTCCAGATAGGACGAGAACTGCACCTCGCCGGTCTCGCCGCACAACGGGCAGATCGGCGGCCCGGAGCCCAGCCCGGCGTCGAAGACGGTCGGCTCGGCGACGATCTCCGCGTCCGGGAAGGCGTCCTCCGGCACCGCCCGGGCGAGCCCGGCGGCATCGAGCGCGGTCGCCTCGACATCGACGACGACCTGGAAAGACTCGCTCACAGTTCCAGGATAGGCGGGGATAATGGCTGGCGTGGACGCTGCCGTGCGGGCCTACGTCGAGGCCATCCCGCCCCAGAACCGCCCGCTGTTCGACCGGCTGCACGGGATCATCACGGCCGAGCATCCGGACGCCGAGGTGACGATCTCCTACGACATCCCGACCTACCGGGTCGGCAAGCGCCGGCTCTACGTCGGGTCCTGGCAGCACGGCGTCTCGCTCTACGGGTGGGGCGGGGACCGCGACGGCGGATTCCTGGCCCGCCACCCCGATCTGCGATCGGGCAAGGGCACGATCAAGCTCCGCCCGGAGGCGGCGGCCGCGATCGACGACAGCGAGTTTCGTGACCTGGTACGCGCAGCGCTGTCGCCGTGACGGGCGATCCTGGTGCGTGATGTTCGCCGACTACCCGTCCAGCGAGGAGCTTTCGGTGAGGTAGGCGTGCAGCGCCGCCGAGCCGGCCAGCATCGCCCGGCCGCGCCGGGTCAGCCGCGTACGCCAGTCGGCCAGGGTGGCTTCGAGGGGTTCGACGCCGCCGGCGGTGCGTACCTGGTCGAGCAGC
>JABFYB010000407.1 GCA_013361475.1 Hamadaea sp. | reverse complement strand
GGCAGGCCGGGACGCCGCCAAGGCGGCCCGGCCGGTGCCCGACGGGAGCAACGGTCCGCACTGAGACGGACCTGGGAAATCTAAGATTCGGCGCGTGAAGATCTAATCTCATGCCCCACGCTGGTGAGGCACTTGCCGCTGGCGAGGTTGAACTTCCAGCCGTGGAGCTGGCAGGTCAAGACGTCGCCCTCGACGATGCCGAACCGGGTGAGATCGGCCTTGAGGTGCGGGCAGCGGCGCTGGAACTGCCAGCCGTTCATGACGATGTCCTCGGCGTCCGGGCGCTGCGACTCGTACCAGCCCTCGGCGTACTGGAGGCGCTCCTCGGAGAGGCACTTGAAGAAGGCGTAGACGAACTCGTTGTACTGCCCGATCCGCGCGGCCGAGAAGCGGCACGACAGGAACAGCGAGTTCACCCAGTCACCCTCGTCGATGTGCAGCAGGTGCTCGATCAGCCGCCGCTCGGTCTTGAACCGGTAGCGGACCTTCTCGTCGGCGGCCGGACGGACCTCTTTGCCCGGGAAGTCGACGACGATCGACTCGATGACCTCGCCGGCCGGGTCGGTCAGATCGAAGCGGACCGGCCCGCCGACGCCCTTGGCCAGGTAGACGGATTCGTCGAGGAGCGGCTCGATGCGCTCCTTCATCCCGGCGAGCACGTCGATCTCGGGATGCGACCAGCTCGCCTTCTCCCGCTCGATGACGACCCGCTGCCGGTCCCGGTACGCCTTGAGGTGCGTCTCCTTCTGCTCGAAGAACTCGTCCAGGTCGTCGACGGGGTGGGTGGTCGAGCACGTCTCGGTCGTCAGCTCGCTCACCGATCCGGGGAGGAGGACGACGCCGTTCGTGCCGCCGACCTTGGCGTACTCCCGCATGAACACGGACTGGTCGGGGAAGATGTTGCCCTCGTCCTCGAAGATGTCGTTGAACTGCCAGAGTTCGTCGTCGAGGAAGCACGGCGGGCCGGCGATCGGGAAGACCCAGTCGGCCTTGAGATCGGCGATGTACCGCCAGGTGCGGTCGAACTGACGATCGCGCTTCTGCTTGCCGAACGCGGTCTTCGCCGCCTGCGGCAGCTCGTAGACCATCGGGTACCAGATGGCGCCGGAGAACTGCAGCATGTGCGCGTGGACGTGGCCCAACTCCGCGAAGCGCGTGAGGTCGGTGGGACGGGCGTCGTTCTGGTTGAGCACCCGTACGCCGTCGTACTCGACCCACAGCGAGGAGTCCCCGATCGGGCCGTCGGTCGGCGAGATCAGCGCCTGGATCATCACCTTCAGCCCGCCGTCGAGTTCGTGCACCTCGTCGGACTTGGTCTTCAGGAAACTGGTGAAGCCGAGGTCGCGCAGCTCGTCCTCGAGCTGGCTGGTCGGGTACTCCGGCAGCAGCACCGTCGCGGACTTGCTGACGAACCGCTTGAGGTGCGCCGCGTCGAAGTGGTCGCGGTGCAGGTGCGAGACGTAGAGGTAGTCGCAGTCGCCCAGCGACTCCCAGTCGAGCTGGGAGTTGTCGGGGAACGGGAACCACGACGCGAAGTACGCCGGGTTCACCCACGGATCACACAGGATGCTGCCCGCCGCCGTGTCGATCCGCATACTCGCGTGCCCCGTGCCCGTGATCCGCACCGGTCCCGTCTCCCTCAGCTCGCCGCGTCCGCGTCCCGGCAGTCCGCCGGGCGTTATCCCCGCCCCGAGGCTACCGGACGCGTGGAGCATGCCAGACTAAGCACGTCAGCTTCGCCTGGAAGGACCGAACAGTGGCTGGAACCGAACCGGTGACCTCCCCCGATCAGCACAAGCCCACGCCGGTCAAGGCCGCCCGGATCGCGGGCGTGCTCTCGATCATCGCCCTGCTGCTGATGACGCTCGGCAACCACGAGGGCCGGGTCGAGGACGTCTTCCTCGTCACCGTCGCCGGGATCATCGCGGCGCTGATCATCATCGACGCCGTGCTGCGGCGGAACGGGCTTCGCTGAGCCCCGCTGAGCGGCGCTCTTAGCGTGATCATCGCGTCAGGCAGGCTGTTTACTCGGGCATTTCGCCGCGCGAAACAGCATGGGTGACGCAATGATCACCCCCGAAACGCAAGAGTCGCCGCGTCCCGAAGGGGCGCGGCGACTTCTGCGTAGAGCGGGCTAGCGCCGCCGGACGATGTCGCGTACTTCCCGCAACGCGGCGTCGACCTCGGCCTCGTAGTAGCCGCCCGGCACCAGGCTGAACTGGGCCGGATCGAGTTCGTTGTCCCCGATGGGCGCGCCCGGCTGCCCGGCGAGCGCCCCGATGACGCCCTCGAAGAGCCGGTCGACCTGGGTGGGGTCGTAGCCGCTGCCGAACCGGCGCAGCTGGAAGGTCCGCCGCATCTGGTCGACCCGCTGGACGTCGGCCGCACCCGGGCCGGTCATCGCGGCCGCGGCCGGGCTGGTGAAGCCACCGCCCTGCGGAGCACCCCCGTACGCCGGCGGCGGCGTGACCGGAGCACCGTAAGTGTTCCCGGCCGGCGGAGCGGGCCGCTCGAACTCCGGACCCGGCCCGTAGCTGTCCCGTGACGGCGGAGGCGGCGCCTGGAAGCCCTGCGGCGCCTGCGGACGGTCGAAACCGCCGGGCGGCGCGGCCGGCGGGCGCTCGAAGGAACCCGGCGGCGGCGACGGCGGCATCCGCATCTCGGTGGTCATGTCGGCCTTGCAGTGGCGGCCCGGAGCGAACCCGGCCCCACCGCCGACCCCGACGGGACCCCCGTCGTAGCCACCGAAAGCCGGCTCCGGCTCGAATCGCTGCGGCTGCGGGACCGGACGCGACGGCAGCGGCGGCTGCTGCGGCCCGCCGACCGGCGGAACCGGACCGGGACGCTCGGTTGCCCGCAGCGCCTCGCCCCGGCCAGGCCCCTTGGCCCGCTCCTCGAGCTCGGCCAGCTGCCGCTCGACCCGGTCCAGGTGCAGGTCGACCTGCCACTCGTCATAGCCGCCGAAGCGTACGCGGAACACGACGTCGTGGACCTCCTGCGAGGTGACGTGCGCGCCCGGGGCCCCGTTCAGCGTGGCCTCCACCCGGTCGAGGAAGGTGTCGACCTCGTCGACCTTGTAACCCCGCCGTACGGCCCGCCGCCTGAAACGCTGGCCACCCTGTCCGCTCATGCCGACTCCTCGCTAGCCGCCAACTGTCCACACGCTCCGTCGATCTCGCGCCCCCGCGTATCACGCACAGTAGTCGGGACTCCGGCCGCGCGCAGCCGCCGGACGAACTCCCGTTCCACGGGCTTGGGGCTCGCGTCCCATTTACTGCCCGGCGTGGGGTTGAGCGGGATCAGGTTCACATGGGCCAGCCGCCCCGCCAGCAGCTTGCCCAGCAGGTCCGCGCGCCAGGGATGGTCGTTGACGTCCCGGATCATCGCGTACTCGATGGAGACCCGGCGCCCCGTCTTCGCTGCGTAGGCCCACGCCGCATCGAGCACTTCGGCTACCTTCCAGCGCTGGTTGACCGGCACGAGTTCATCGCGAAGCTCATCATCGGGCGCGTGCAGCGACAGCGCAAGAGTGACGGAGAGGTCCTCCTCGGCCAACTTCCGCATCGCGGGGACGAGGCCGACAGTGGAGACGGTGATGTGCCGCTGGGACAGGCCGAGGCCCTCCGGCGCCGGGCTCGTCAGGCGGCGGACCGCCTCGATGACCCGGGGATAGTTGGCCAGCGGCTCGCCCATGCCCATGAAGACGACATGGCTGAGCCGGTTGGGGCTGCCGGGAACGCCGCCCGAAGCGGCCACTCCGGCCAGGTAGACCACCTGGTCGACGATTTCGGCGATGGACAGGTTGCGGGTGAGCCCGGCCTGACCGGTCGCGCAGAACGGGCAGGCCATGCCGCAGCCCGCCTGGCTGGAGATGCAGACGGTGACCCGGTCCGGATAGCCCATCAGGACGCTCTCGACCAGGGAACCGTCGTGCAGCCGCCACAGCGCTTTCCGGGTCGCGCCGTCGTCGCACTGCAATTCGCGTACCGGGGTGAGGAGCTGAGGCAGCAGATCGCCCGCGAGCCGATCGCGGGCGGTCAGCGGGATGTCGGTCATCCGGGCCGGGTCCCGCTCGAGTCTCGCGAAGTAATGCGTCGACAGCTGGGCGGCTCGGAACTCCTTCTCCCCCAGGGCGGCGACGGCCGCCCGCCGGGCGGGAAGATCCAGGTCGGCGAGGTGACGCGGCGGCAGCTTGGCGCGGTGCCGCGCCGTGGCCGCCGGTTCGCTCGCGCCCCGCTCCAGCACTATCGGCTTGCGGTCGACGGAGAGCAGCGGCAGTTCAGTCATGGTCGTTCCAGTGTCCCACGCCGGAACCAGCGTCCGTGGCCTCGGTGGCGTCACTCACCACAGACTCTTCAGGAGGTGGGAGCCAGGATCGAGAACAACAGGTACGCCGCGGGCAGCGCGAACAAGATCGAGTCCAACCGGTCCATGAGGCCACCGTGACCGGGCAGCAGGTTGCTCATGTCCTTGATCCCGAGATCCCGCTTGAGCAGCGACTCCGCCAGATCGCCCAGCACGCAGGCCACCGCGACGACCGCCCCGAACACCGCGCCCCACCAGGGCGCCACGTCCAAGGTCAGCCAGACCAGCACGGCCGAGCCGGCCGCGGCCCAGACGATGGACCCGCCGAACCCCTCCCAGCTCTTCTTCGGGCTGATGGTGGGGGCCATCGGATGCTTGCCGAACAGGACGCCGCTCACGAAACCGCCCGTGTCCGACAGGATCACCGCGGCGAGCGTGCACAGGATGCGCCACTGGCCGTCGTCGGCGGTGGTCATCGGCACCGCGAAGCCCAGCAGGAACGGGACGTAGACCATGATCAGGGCGGAGGCCCCGATGTCGCGCTGATAGTTCGCCGGGCCGTCGGCCAGCCGCCACACGAAGACCGCCAG
>JABFYB010000222.1 GCA_013361475.1 Hamadaea sp. | reverse complement strand
GTCGTCGGCGGAGTGGCCGGCGGGTACTGCGGCTGGGTCGGCTGCGCGGGCTGGCCGTACTGCGGCTGCTGCCCGTACTGCGGCTGCTGGCCGTACTGCGGGGCCGGCGGGTAGGCGGGTGGCTGCTCCGGAGTCGCCGGGTACGCCGGCGGCTGGGCCGGGCTCGACGGAGCCGCCGGACTGGCCGGGTAGGCAGGCTGACCGGAGGACGGAGTGTGCTCCGGGTACCCACCTGTGGCGAACGGGTCGGCGGGCGGCGGGTAGCTGCCCGGCGCCGGATTCTCGTCCGACGGTCGGTTCGGGTCGGTCATTGCTCTGCTCCCCAGTGTCGTATGGCGGCCCAGCATATCGGCCCCGGACAACCCGGCGCAGCCCGCGTCCCGCTGTCTCACAGCCCGGTCGTCATGGATACCTTGTCTGCTATGACGAAGTGGGAATATGCCACCGTGCCCCTGCTGGTGCACGCCACGAAGCAGATCCTGGACAACTGGGGCGCCGACGGCTGGGAACTCGTCGCCGTCGTGCCCGGCCCGAATCCCGAGCAACTGGTCGCCTACATGAAGCGGCCCAAGGAGGCGTGATGACCGAGGTTCCCGCGTCCGGGGTGAACCCGTTCGACCGGCTGGCGGAGCTGGGTCTGACCCTGCCCGACGTCGTCCCGCCGGTGGCGGCGTACGTGCCGGCCGTGCAGTCCGGCAATCAGGTCTACGTCTCCGGTCAGTTGCCGATGGCCGACGGCAAGCTCCTCGCCACCGGCAAGGTCGGCGCGGACGTCTCGCCCGAGCAGGCCAAGGAGCTGGCGGCGCGGTGCGCGCTGAACGCCCTGGCCGCCATCGACGCGCTCGTCGGCCTGGAGAAGGTCGTCAAGATCGTCAAGGTCGGCGGGTTCGTCGCGAGCGCCGAGGGCTTCACCGGCCAGCCGGGCGTCATCAACGGTGCCTCCGAGCTGTTCGGCGCGGTCTTCGGGGAGGCCGGCCGGCATGCCCGCAGCGCGGTCGGCGTCGCCGAGCTGCCCCTGGGAGCGCCGGTCGAGGTCGACGTCGTCGCCGAAGTCAGCGAATAGTCTCACCGTGCGGAAAAGCAGGTAAGGAGCGTCGCTGAGAGCGACGTAACATCGTGACGTGACTAATGGGGTTGGGGCGCGAGCGGGGTGGGGACCGGAGTCCGGTCTGCCCGGATTCGTCCGGCATTTGCTCGCGCCCAACCCCTCTCCCATGACGCTGGAGGGCACGAATACCTGGGTCGTGGACGGCGTACTGGCGATTGACCCCGGTCCGGCGGACGACGAGCACCTCCGCGCCATCGGCGCAGTCAGGTATACGACGATCACCCACGGTCACATCGACCACGTGGAAGGCGTACCGCGGTTGGTCGCGCTGACCGGTGCCGAGCAGATCGCTCCCGACCGGGTCGCCGCCGTCATCGAGGGTTCCACGGTGCTGCCCAGCCCTGGGCATACGAGCGACTCCGTCTCGTTCCTCGTCGACCGGGGCGGCGACCGGGTGGTCTTCACCGGCGACACGATTCTCGGCCGGGGCAGCAGCGTCGTGATGTGGCCGGACGGCGACGTCGGGGCGTACCTGGAGACCTTGAAGGTGCTCAGCGAGCTGGAGGGCGTCACCGTCCTGCCCGGCCACGGGCCGATCCTGCCCGACTGCGCCGCCGCGGCGAACTGGCTGCTCCAGCACCGCCTGGAACGGCTGGAGCAGGTACGCGACGCGCTGCGCCAAGGCGCCGAGACGCCGGAGGACGTCGTCCGGATCGTGTACGCCGACGTCGACCCCGGCGTGCGGATGGCCGCAGAGTGGACTGTCCGGTCGCAGCTGGCCTACCTCCGGGACAACCCGTGACCTGCCCGATCTGCGGCACAGTGGCGGTGCCCGGGGCCAACTTCTGCCACAACTGCGGTGCGGCGCTGCCGGGCGCGGCGGATCTGCCGCAGGCCGAGCGGCGGAACGTGACCGTCCTGTTCGGCGACCTCTCCGACTTCACCTCCTGGTCGGAGGAGCTGGACCCGGAGCGGGTCGGCGCGGTCACCGACCGCGTGATGTCGGCGCTCGCCGGCGCGGTGAAGACGTTCGGCGGGCACGTCGACAAGCTGACCGGCGACGGGATCATGGCCGTCTTCGGTGCTCCGGTGGCGCACGAGGACGACGTCGAGCGGGCGGTACGCGCGGCGCTGTCGATGCAGCGAGCGGTTCGCCGGGTCCTCGACGACGAGCGGGGCGGCGGGGCTCCGCTGGGTCTGCGCGTTGGGCTCAACACCGGTGAGGTCATCGCCGGTGTGCAGGCGGGACTGGAATACACCGTCATCGGTGACACCGTGAACACCGCGGCCCGGCTGGCCGACGCCGCCGCGATCGGCGCGGTGTACGCCGGTGCGCGTACCGCGTCGGCGACCCGGCACCTGGCCGGGTGGCGGGAGCTGCGGCCACTGCGCTTGAAGGGCAAACGCGATCCGGTCGAGACATTCGAGCTGCTCGGCCTTCATGACGCGCCGGGCACGCGCAGCGGCATCGGCGACGAGGCCCCTTATGTCGGGCGCGAGGCCGAGTTGGGCCGGGTGATCGGCCGCCTCGCCGAGGTCATCGACCGGGCGCAGCCGCGCGTACTGGTCATGACGGCCGAGGCGGGGATCGGCAAGACCCGGTTCGCGGCCGAGGTCGAGCGGTACGCGGCCGGCTACGACATCGGGCCGGGCCGGTTCGCCACTCGCCGGATCGACACCGGGACCCGGGTGCTCTCCGTCCACTGTGCTGCCTTCGGTGAGCGCCGTCGGCTGGCTCCGTTGGCCGACCTCGTGCGTACGGCGATCGGGTTGCCCGTCGACGCCACGTCGACCGCGTTGACCCGGCCGGCGGTGGAGGAGCGGCTGCGCCGCCTGTCCAGTCGTCTCGCCACGCGCGTCGGGCCGGATCAGCCGGTGCCGGAGATCCCGACCGACCATCTGCTGGCGCTGCTCGGCGTGGCCGCCGACCCGGCGTCGGGCACTCCCGCGATCGGTGACGGCCTGCCGGACGGCGTCGAGCGTACGGGGGTGGACATCAAGGTCCTCGCGACCGCCGTAGCCCACCTGCTCTCGGCGTTGACGCTGGAGTCGCCGCTGGTCGTGATCGTGGACGACCTGCACGACGCCACGCCGGAGACGGTGGACGCGCTCGGCGTGATGCTCGAGGAACTCGACGGTTCCGTGCTCGTGGTGCTGCTGGGCCGCCCGGAGTTGGTGCGTACGGCCGGTCTGCTGACCCGGCTCGCCGACGCGGAAGTGCAGGCGTTGCCGCCGCTCCGGGGCGCCGACGCCGCCCGGCTGCTGTCGAGCTACCTCCGCGGCGGCCGGTTGCCGCAGGCCGACGAGGATCGGCTGCTCGCGACCGCGCAGGGTAATCCGTTCTACCTGGCCGAGCTGGTCACGCTGCTCATGGAGCGGGGTGCGCTCACCCGCGGGCCGAGTCCACGGTCGGCGACCCGGCCGGTGGACACCGACGGCGACACCAAATGGCGGCTCACCCCGGGATCGCTGGACGCCCGGCTGCTGTCCCGGGACCTCGCGGCCGTGCTCGCCGCGCGTATCGACGCTCTGCCACCGGACGCCCGGTCGGTGCTCCGGGACGCGGCGGTCGTGGGGGACAGCACTCCGGCCGGAGCCCTGGAGGCACTGCGCGAGCGGCGCTCCTCCCGGGACGGCCGGCCTGCCGCCGTCGTCGCGGTCGAACTCGACCGTGCCGTGGACGAACTCCTCGCCCGCCGGATGCTGCGCCGTCAACGCGGCGGGTACGCCTTCGCCACCCCGCTGCTGCGCGAGGCGGCGTACGCCGGGATCTCGAAGGCGGACCTGGCCGAACGGCACGCGTTCCTCACCGAATGGGCCGCGCGAGGGCTACTCACCGATCAGGTCGCGCATTCACCGGGGTGGATCGCCCCGAGTGGCCGGGCGCTGCCGCCGTCGCTGGTCGGCTTCTCCGACGACGCCCGCGACGAGTTCATCGCCGAGCACGCCGAACGCGCCGCGTTCCTCGCCGACGCCATCAGACTGCGCCCGGATTCGCCCGCCCGGTCGGTCGCGGCGCTCGGTGTCGCCGCACTGGGCCGATCGGCCACTCGGGCCACGCATGCCGGGGAGCCGGTCACCGCGCTCGATCTGACCGCCCGAGCCCGCAAACTCGCGACGACCGGCTCCGTGCCCCTGCCGATGCAGATCTGGCTTGTCCACACCCGCGCGCTCCTCCAGTCGGGTCGCCCGGCCGAGGCCTTGGTCGAAGCCGAGAAGATCGCCGCGAACGCGGGCGAAGACGGGCGAGCGCGGGCGGCGGCCCTGCTGCTGGCCGGGCGCGCCCATCGGGAACTCGGCGACCCCGCCCGCGGCTCGGAATGCTGGCACGAGGCGCTGACCGTGGCGACCGCCGTGGACGCCCCGGCCGAGCGCGCCGAGGCGATGCGCCGCCTCGGCATGGCCGACTTCCTCAACGGGCGGCTGGCCGACGCGGGCAGCCGGTTCACGGCCGCGTACCAGGTCGCGGTGGCCGCCGGGGATCGCCGCTCGCAGGCCTGGTCGCTGCAGAACCTCGCCTGGGTCACCACCACCCGGGGCGACTTCGCCGGAGCGGACGCCGCTCTCGCCCGGGCCGCCCGGCTCTTCGCCGAACTGCACGATCCGGTCGGCCGCGCCTGGCTCCGGGGCGCTCTGGCGTTCAATCGGCTCCTCGCCGGGCGGCTCCGGGACGCCCAACGCCTCGCCCGGGTGTTCCTGCCCTTCGGGGAGCGCGTCGGCGAGGTGTGGGCCGTCGGCACCCTCCGGGCCGTCGACGCGTACGCCGCTGCTGAGCTGGGCGAACTCGACTCCGCCGACCGTGACGCGCGGCGGGCGTACCGGGACTTCGCGGCCGCGAACGATCTCTGGGGGCGC
>JABFYB010000030.1 GCA_013361475.1 Hamadaea sp. | reverse complement strand
CTCGACGAGGGCGCGATCGCGATCGTCGCCGGGTTCCAAGGCATCTCCCAGGACACCAAGGACATCACCACGCTGGGCCGGGGCGGCTCCGACACGACGGCCGTAGCGTTGGCCGCGGCGCTGGACGCCGACGTGTGCGAGATCTACACCGATGTGGACGGAGTGTTCACGGCCGATCCGCGGATCGTGCCCAACGCCCGGCACATCGCCCAGGTCACCTATGAGGAGATGCTCGAACTGTGCGCGTGCGGCGCGAAGGTGCTGCACCTGCGTTCGGTCGAGTACGCCCGGCGGGCGAACCTGCCGATTCACGTGCGCTCGTCGTACTCGGACAAGACCGGCACCATGGTCACCGGATCAATGGAGGACCTCCCCGTGGAACAGGCACTGATCACCGGTGTGGCGCACGACCGCTCGGAAGCCAAGATCACCATCGTCGGCGTACCGGACACCCCCGGTGAGGCCGCGCGCATCTTCGAGACGGTCGCCAACGCCGAGACCAACCTCGACATGATCGTGCAGAACGTCTCCACCGAGGGCACCGGGCGGACGGACATCTCCTTCACGCTCCCCAAGGACGACGGCCCGGCCGCGATGGCCGCCCTGTCGAAGGTGCAGTCCGCCATCGGTTTCAAGGGCCTGCTCTTCGACGACCACGTCGGCAAGGTTTCGCTGGTCGGCGCGGGCATGCGCTCGCACCCCGGGGTGGCGGCCCGGTTCTTCGCCGCGCTCGGTGAGGCGGGCGTCAACATCGAGATGATCTCCACCTCGGAGATCCGTGTCTCGGTGGTCTGCCGGGACAGCGACCTCAACAAGGCGGTGCAGGCGGTGCACGACGCGTTCGAACTCGGCGGCGACACCGAGGCGATCGTCTACGCCGGCACCGGGCGGTAACCGCCATGAGCAGGCTGCCCAACCTCGCGATCGTCGGCGCCACCGGCGCTGTGGGCTCCGTGATGCTGGAGATCCTGACCAGCCGCAAGAACGTCTGGGGCGAGATCCGCCTCATCGCCTCCGCGCGCTCGGCCGGCAAGCGGCTGTCGGTGCGCGGCGAGGAGATCGAGGTCGTCGCGCTCAGCTCGGACGCGTTCGACGGCATCGACGTCGCGATGTTCGACGTGCCCGACGAGATCTCGGCCGCCTGGGCTCCGGTCGCCGCCGAGGCGGGCGCGATCGTGGTGGACAACTCGGGCGCGTTCCGGATGGACCCCGATGTTCCCCTGGTCGTGCCCGAGATCAATCCGGAGCAGACGCGTAACCGGCCCCGGGGCATCATCGCCAACGCCAACTGCACCACGCTGGCCATGATCGTCGCGGTCGCCCCACTGCACCGCGAATACGGCCTCAAGGAACTGGTGCTGGCCTCCTACCAGGCCGTCTCCGGTGCCGGGCAGGCCGGCGTGGACGCCCTGCACGACCAGCTCTCCCGGGTCGCCGGCGATCGCGCGCTCGGCTCGCGTACGGGCAACGTCCGCAACGCCGTCGGCGACGACCTCGGGCCGTTCCCCGCTCCCGTCGCGCTCAACGTCATCCCGTGGGCGGGTTCGCTCAAGGACGGCGGATGGTCGTCCGAAGAGCTGAAGATGCGCAACGAGTCCCGGAAGATCCTCGGACTGCCCGATCTGAAGGTCAGCGCGACCTGCGTACGCGTGCCGGTGAGCCGAGGCCACTCGATCTCGGTGCACGCCGTCTTCGGCTCCGAAGTGGACGCCGAGGGAGCCCGGGAGGTGCTGCGGGGCGCGCCCGGCGTCATCCTGGTCGACGACCCGGCCAACGGCGAGTTCCCGATGCCCATCGACGCCGTCGGCACCGACCCGTCCTGGATCGGCCGGCTGCGCCGCTCGCTCGACGACCCGCGGGCCCTCGACTTGTTCGTGACCGGCGACAACCTCCGCAAGGGCGCCGCACTCAACACGGCACAGATCGCGGAGCTGATCGCGGCGGAGTTCGTCCCCGCCACCCGCTGACCCGTTCCACTTCCACGCAGCGCCCTTCCGCGCCGGCACCCCCGGGCACCCCACCCTTTAGCGCTGGATCAGGGTTCCGGGTCGAATCTTGGTCCAAGATTCGACCGAGAACCCTGATCCAGCGCGAATGCCTGCCCAGGGCGCGTCACGCGACTGTGACGGGTTCGGCGGCCGGGAGGGCGGCGCCGTTGCGCGGCGTACGCTCGACCCAGCCGATGATCGGTCCGATCGCGACGGTGCAGGCCAGGAAGAGCAGCGCGATGAGCCACCAGCCCCAGCCGCCCGTCTGAATGGCGAGGAAGGTCAACGAGGCCGGGCCGACCATCCGGGCGACGCCCGCGATCGACCGGCTGCCCCCGACGTAAGCCCCACGCTGGTCGGCGGGCGGAATCTCGGTCTGGAAGAACCATTGGGCGGCCGACGCCCACAATTCCGTGGCGGTCGTCAAGGCGACCCCGGCGGCGAGGACGGCCACCGTCAGCCACCCGTGCGTCATCCCGCTCAACGCGATGACGGGACAGGCCACCGCACTCGCCAATCCGGCCCACCGCATGAGGCGTACCGACCCCGAAAGCGAGTCGGCGCCGCGCGTGGCCGGAACCTGCAGCAGAACCGCCATCACGGTGTTGAGCGCGAACAGCGCGCCGAGCACGGGCTTGGGCACGTCGGTCATCGTGACCGCCCACAGCGGCATGATCTCGTTGAAGATCATGCCGTGCAGCCAGATCACCGAGAGCAGCACGGACAGTGTGGTGTAGGGGTGATCCCGCAGCACGCCCCACGGGCTGGCCTTGGCGCGCGTCTCGCGCGGCGCGTGGACCGTGGGCATGCGGGAGACCACGAAGGCGTTCACGCACAGGCCGAAGGCGTTCGCGAGGACGAGCGCGATCAGGCCCGCGTGCGAGTTCAGCGCCAGCGCGGCCGCGCCCAGGCCCGCGCCGACGGTGAAGCCGACATTGAGGTACGCCCGCATGAACGCCATGATCCGGACCCGGCTCTCGCTGGGCAGCGCGGCGGCGGTGTAGACGGTGCGGCCGCCGTTGGCCAGCATGTCGGCGACCGAGGCGAAGATGATGACCGCCAGGAACGACCAGAAGCCGCGGGCGAACGGGTAGCAGGCGAACGCGGCCGCCTCGCCGAGCGCACCCAGGACCCAGGCTCGTTTGCCGCCGATCCGGTCGGCGAGATGCCCCAACGGCAGCGATCCGACCAGCCCCACCCCGCCGACGATGGAGAAGCCGAGCCCGATCTGGACCGGCGTGAGCTTCACGATCTCGGTGAAGAAGACGACGCTGCCGGTGAGGAAGGTGCCGGAGCCCGTGGCGATGATCGCGGACTGCACCGCGAGGCGTCGCGGCAGGCCCGGTGGCGGCAAGATCTTGGTCAGCAGTCGCTCCCCCATGGTCCGGGATTCGACCATGATCCGTTCACCGGCGGCAACCCGCCCTTCCCGCGATGTGGGAGGTGCGTACCAGGTCCGGGATCAGCCGGTAATGTTGCCAAGGTCATGTGGCGTGCGCTTCTCCTTCGCTGCCGCGACGAGGCCTGAGACCGGCATCTCGTCGCGGTGATGCGACGCGCGTACTGCGTCCCGGCCGGTCGATCGATGCGCATCCCGCCGGATTTTCTCGCTTCCGGCCTGTGAATCAGCCCACACGCGATCCTTGAGCCACCTGACCATCCGGGAGAATCGACCCATGTCGGACGTATCCATCGTGCCGAGTTCCAGCGAAGACGCCGCGGATCCCATCGCGCGCCAGCGCCCGAGCGGCATGCCTTTCGAGCGTTACCAGCCCTTCCACGAGCAGATCGCCGTCGATCTGCCCGACCGGCAGTGGCCCACGCGCCGTATCGAGCGCGCCCCGCGCTGGTGCGCCGTCGACCTGCGCGACGGCAACCAGGCCCTGATCGACCCGATGTCCCCCGAGCGCAAGCGCCGCATGTTCGAGCTGCTGGTGCGGATGGGCTACAAGGAGATCGAAGTCGGGTTCCCGGCCGCCAGCCAGACCGACTTCGACTTCGTCCGCCAGCTGATCGAGTGGGACCTGATCCCCGAGGACGTCACGATCCAGGTCCTGGTCCAGTGCCGCGAGCACCTGATCGACCGCACCTTCGAGGCCCTGCGCGGCGCCAAGCGGGCGATCGTGCACTTCTACAACTCGACCTCGATCGTGCAGCGCAAGGTGGTGTTCGGGCTGGACCGCGCCGGCATCACCGCGATCGCCGTGGACGGCGCCCGCATGTGCCAGAAGTACGCCGAGATCCACACCCCGGACACCGAGATCTTCTACGAGTACTCCCCTGAGTCCTACACGGGCACAGAAATGGACTACGCGCTGGAGATCTGCTCGGCCGTCATCGAGGCGGTCGACCCGACCCCGGACCGGCCGCTGATCATCAACCTGCCCGCCACGGTCGAGATGATCACCCCCAACGTGTACGCCGACAGCATCGAGTGGATGCACCGGAACCTGCCGCGGCGCGACAGCGTCGTGCTGAGCGTCCACCCGCACAACGACCGGGGCACCGGCGTCGCCGCCGCCGAACTGGCGGTGCTGGCCGGAGCGCAGCGCGTCGAAGGCTGCCTGTTCGGCAACGGCGAGCGTACGGGCAACGTCGACCTGGTGACGCTGGGCCTGAACCTGTTCAGCCAGGGCGTCGACCCGGAGATCGACTTCACCGGCATCGACGACATCAAGCGGACCGTCGAATACTGCAACCAGCTGCCGGTGCACGAGCGCCACCCGTACGCCGGAGACCTGGTCTACACCGCGTTCAGCGGCTCCCACCAGGACGCCATCAAGAAGGGGCTGGAGGCTCAGGGCGACGGCTACTGGGCGGTCCCCTACCTGCCGATCGACCCGAAGGACCTGGGCCGCAGCTACGAGGCGGTCATCCGGGTCAACTCGCAGTCCGGCAAGGGCGGCGTCGCGTACATCATGAAGAGCGA
>JABFYB010000689.1 GCA_013361475.1 Hamadaea sp. | reverse complement strand
CGAGCTGGCTCCGTCGGCCCGGCGACGAGCGGCGCACCGGCTGCTGGCGGATCTGCTCGTCGGTACGCCGGACCGGCTGCGCCGCGCCCTGCATCGCGCCGCCGCCGGTGACGCGCCCGATCCGGCGCTGGCCGTGGAACTGGCCGACGCGGCGGCCGGCAGCGCCCGCCCCGATCAGGCCGCTGTCGCCCTGGAACGAGCGGCCGACCTCGCCGCGGATCCGCAGACCGCCGCCGCCCATCTCGTCGCCGCGGCCCGATCCGGTTGGCTCGCCGGGCGGCCCGCGTACGCCCGGAGCCTCATCACCCGGGTGCGGCGGACGCTGGCCGACGCCGCGCGTACGCCGGAGGCCGATCGCGTTCTGGGCCAGACCGACCTGCTTCTCGGGGAGATCGAGCTGCGCTCCGGTGCGACGGCGGCCGCCCTCGACGCCCTGCTCGCGGCGGCTGATCGGCTCGCGGCCGGGCACCGGGCGCTCGCCGTGAGCGTCCTGATGCGAGCGTCGGAGGCGGCCTGTTTCTCGGGAGAGTATCCGCGCGTCGCCGAAGTCCGTGCTCGTGCCGAGGCACTGCGGCGGCCGGACGACTCCGTGCGCCTGCGGTTCGTGTTCGCTCAGATCGACGGGTTCGCCGCCACCTTCATCGGCCGCCTGGACCAGGCGAAGCCGTCGTTGCGGGACGCGATCGCCCTCAGCGAACGGCTCGGCGAACCTGGAGCGCTGACCGCTGCCGGTGCGGCGGCGTTGCTGCTCGGCGACGACCACACCGCGCTCCGGGTGACCGAGCGGGCCTGTGCGTCGGCCGATGCCGCCGGAGACCGGGCGGTGCTGCCGGTGACGCTCGAACTCATGGCGTACGCCCAGTTCTGGCTCGGCCGGCACGACGCCGTCCAGCAGAGCTGCCTGGCCGGACTCCGGACGGCCCGCGCCGGGGGACAGGAGAACTACGTCGGCGACCACCTCGGACTGCTCGCCGTGCTGGCCGCCGTACGCGGTGACGCCGACGGGTGCCGTCGGCGGCTCGCCCAACTCCGGGCGCCGATCGAGGCCGGCCGCGTCAGCCGTCCACGCGTCCTGCGGGACTGGGCACTGGCCGTGCTCGATTTGGCCGCCGGACGGTCGGCCGAGGCGCTGAGCCGGTTGTCCGGCATCGCCGACCCGGCCACTGGGCACGGCCACATCGTCGTGCAGGTGCTCGCCACCCCGTGGCTGGTGGAGGCGGCCGCCCGATGCGGTGCGGCCGCCCTCGCCCGGCCCGCTTGGCAGGCGTACGACCACTGGGCGGAGCAGACCGGCGATCCCGCGCGCCGGGCGCTGGCGCGGCGCTGCCAGGCTCTGCTCGCCGAGCGAGGCAGCGCCGAGGCCGAAGACGAGTTCCGGGCGGCGTTGGACCTGCACGCCCTGTCCGACGCCGACTTCGAGCACGCGCGTACGCATCTGTTGTTCGGACAGGAACTACGGCGTACGCGGCGGCCCCGGGATGCTCGTGAGCACCTGCATCGGGCCTGGGACTTGTTCCAGTCGGCCGGGGCGGACTACTGGACCGATCAGGTACGCGCCGAGCTGCGGGCGGCCGGCGAGCCCGTCGCGGCGCCAGCCCTCGACGCGACGGCGGCACTGACGGCGCAACAGTTGCAGATCGCGCAACTGGTGGCCGACGGGGCGACGAACCGGGAGGTCGCGGCCCAGCTGTTCATCAGTACGCGCACCGTCGACCATCACATGCGCAACATCTTCCACCGCCTCGGGATCCGCTCCCGAACTGAACTGGTGCGAGCGTTGCGCTAAAGCATGCCGTGCGGAACGTCGGAGTCGTCGGGGATCGGCTGGACGACGTCCCAGTGCTCGACGATCTTGCCGTCGGCCAGCCGCCAGATGTCGACGACCGCGACCTCCTCGCCGGGAGTGCTCATCCGGTAATGCAGGACGACCAGGTCGTCTTCGGCGATCACGCGCTTCAGGTCGAGTTTCGCCCCCGCCACCGGCGCGGTCGCGATGTACGCGATGAACGCGTCGCGGCCGGAGGGGTTGCCCGGGCTGTGCTCGACGAAGTCCTCGTGCAGCAGGGTCCGGAGGATGTCGATGTTGCCGGCCGCGAACTCGGCGAAGCCGGCGAGGACGAGGTCCTTGTTGTGCGTCATGCGGATCACGCTCGCAGTCGCCGTCGGCGGGGTCGATTACCTCACAGGTAGCGGGGAATAGGCCGCCGCCGATCGACGTTGCAGCGCACGTTCCACGATGAAGGAGGAGTGCGATGAAGGTTCGCAGCTCACTGCGGTCGCTCAAGCAGAAGCCGGGCTCGGCGGTCGTCCGCCGCCACGGCAAGCTGCTGGTGATCAACAAGCGGGACCCCCGGCTGAAGGCCCGCCAGGGCTGACAGCCGCTCAGGGGCGGATGATCACCGCCTCGCGGAGCGTACGCAGAAACGCGGCCGCCTCCGCGTGCGACGGCTTGCCGTAGAACACGCCGACACCCATGCTGCCGTGGTCGATCCACGCGCACAGCACGACGGCCTGCTTCTTGTCGTCCTTGCCGTCGCCGCACTTGAGCAGGCCGCCGAGCGGTCCGGCCGGGTAGTCGGCCACGTTGCGCAGATCCGGTCCGGCGCCCTGAATCACCGCTGTCAGGGTGCCTGTCGGATCCCAGATCAACCCGGTGCCGCCGAACGCGATCACGGACCGGCCGGAGTTCCGGGGATCGACGAATCGGTCGGCGAAGCCGTCGTCGACGTAGTCGCCGGCCCGGATGCGGAACTTCGCCTCCTCGGCGAGGAGGCGTACCAGGCCGTCGTCGTCGCGTTGTAATCCAGCCACTGTGGACGGTGTGGCGGCGATCCGGGACGGATACTCGCCGCGCAAGGGCGCTGTGATGACGGCGCAGGTCCCGCAGCAGACGAGGCTCAGCAGCCCGAACACCGCCAGCACCCAGGGCCACCGGCGGCGTGGGCGTACTTGGACGACGATGACCTGCGGCGGCATCGCCGGTGGAGGTATCGGTGGCATGGGTGGCGCGGCTGCCGCCGGGGGCAGGGCGATCGTCGGCGGCGGGGGAACGGGGGCCGAACCGTGCCAGGGGTCGGCGGCCGGTGGCAGCGGTTTGGTGGGATCGACCACCGCCACATTAAACCGCTGCCGGCCGCGGCGACTCCAGTCAGGCATCGAGTTCGGTGAGCACCTCTCGCTCATATGCGGCCAGCGTGTCCACGAACAGCTTCCGTTGCGCCGGGGTCAACGGTTGGAGAGTTTTCCGCCAGGCCCGAGCCCCCCGCGACAGCCAGGCGTCGATCGACGGCCGCCGGTGTTCGGTGATGCTGACGATGGTGCGGCGGCGGTCGGCGGGATCGTCGGTCCGTTCGACGACTTCGCGCCGGCTGAGCTCGGCGATCATCAGGCTCACCGTCGTCGGCGCGACCTCCAGCCGGCGGGCCAGTTCGCTGACCGTGAGCGGCCCGTCGAAGAGCAGGTACGACAGCAGCGACAGGTGCCGCGGGGCGAGCGCGAGCGTCTGCAACTCCTCCGGGACCGGGATGCGCTTGACCCGGCCGACCATCCGGGGCATGAGCAGCAACAACATCCGAACGCCGTCGTCGACGCTCAGCCCGTCGGCCGCGGCGGCCGTCTTCGCCGTTGACATAGCTTTGTCTCCAAAGTATTTTTGCTTTCAAAGCTAATTCTTTCGCCCAGCTGAGCGTAGCGGCCCGCCGCCGCTCGCTTCGGAGAGGCAGTCATGTCCACGCCCTTCGGTCAGGTCGACCCGGTGGCCGCCACCCGCATTCGCGCGGCGGCACGACAGCTCGCCGACATCCATCGAGGCCTCCGCGAAGACCTCGCTCAGGTCCGTGCGGCCGCCCAGGCGTACGCGGACGGCGATCGGGCCGAGCCGTTGACTTTGCCGAAACGCCTCGCCGACCACTGCGTCGCCTTCTGCGAAGCCCTGCACGCCCACCACACGGGTGAGGACTCGCTGGCCTTTCCCTATCTCGACGCCACGGTGCCGGAGCTGCGGCCGGTGCTGTCCCGCCTCCGGCAAGAACACGTCGTCGTCGCGGATCATCTGCGGACGATGCGAGAGTGGCTCGACATCGGACACGCAGATCCGGACGAGGTGCTTCGCCGCCTCGACCGGCTGACCGGTGACCTCGACGAGCACTTCCGATACGAGGAGGAGCAACTCGTCCCCGCCATAAGAGCGCTCGACGCGTGAGACAGTGGGGGCATGCCTCTCGCGGAGACGGCGGACCGGCTCGCCTCGAAACCCCTACGGCAGGCCGTCGGGGTGTACCGGGGATATCACTACAGTGGCCAGCCCCCGGGCGTACATCGTGGGCTGCCGTCGCTGGGCATCACCGTGGTGCTCAGCCTCGCCGCCCCGACCCTGGTAGCCCTGGACGCGACAGAACCTCCGCGCGGCTACGCGTCGCTGGCCTCGGGAATGACGGTCGGCCCCGCGTACATTCCGCACGACGGCGAGCAGTACGGCGTACAACTTGAGCTGACTCCAGCCGGCGCCCGAGACCTGCTGGGGTTGCCCGCGGCCCCGCTCGCCGCGCTGGTCGTGCCGCTGCCGGAGCTGCTGGGCCGGGACGCGCGCGAGCTCATCGAGCGAATGGCCGACGCGCCAGGCTGGCCGCAGCGGTTCGACGTGCTGGACGAGATCCTGACCCGCCGTCTCGTCAGTGCCCGAGTACGCGAGCCCGTGCCCGAGGTGGCGCACGCCTGGAACGTCATCGTCGCCCGAGCCGGCGCGGTACGCGTCGACGCGCTGGCCGCCGAGGTCGGCTGGAGCCGGCGGCACCTGTCGGCCCGATTCGCGGCCGAGTTCGGGGTGTCGCCGAAGGACGCGGCCCGGATCGCCCGGTTCGACCGGTCGCATCGGCTGCTGCGTGGCGACCGGAAGCTGTCCCTGGCGGAGATCGCCGCGCG
>JABFYB010000215.1 GCA_013361475.1 Hamadaea sp. | reverse complement strand
AGAGGAAACCCCCATGAACGCACTCCGGCCGAAGGGCCGGCGCGCGCCTGCGACGGCGGCCCTGGCGGCGCTCGCCCTCGTTGCCAGCGGCTTGATCGCCGGCAGCAGTACGCAGGCCGTCGCCGCCGGCTCGGCGCAGCCGACCAAGCTCTACATCGTGCAGGCGATCGACGCCCCGGTCGCGACGTACGACGGCAAGGTCTCGGGCTACACCGCCACCCGTACGGCGCAGGGCAAGCGGCTGGACGCGCACTCGAGCAGCGCGACGGCGTACCGGAAGTATCTGACCGGCAAGCACGACAAGGCACTGCGTGCGGCGGGCATCAACCCGGCGACGAAGACCTACGACTACGGCGTGACCTTCAACGGCTTCGCGGTCCGGCTGACCGCCGCCGAGGCGCAGAAGCTGGCGAAGACCTCCGGCATCAAGAAACTGTGGGAGAGCCAGACCTACACCGCCGACACCACCACGACGCGGGACTTCCTCGGCCTGACCGGGAAGAACGGCGTGTGGAACCAGCAGTTCCACGGCGACAAGCGGGCCGGTGAGGGCGTCATCGTGGGCGTCATCGACTCCGGCATCTGGCCGGAGAGCGCGTCGTTCGCGCCGCTGTCCGAGCCTCGTCCGGACGCGAAGACCATCGCCGCGAAGTGGCACGGCACCTGCGACTCGGGTGTCGAGGCCCCGGTGCCCTGCAACAACAAGCTGATCGGCGCGCGGTACTACCGCGAGGGCTTCCCGGAGATCGAGGACTTCGAGTTCGACTCGCCGCGCGACTACGGCGGCCACGGCTCGCACACCTCGTCGACGGCGGCGGGCGACTTCGGCGTGAAGGCCACCATCGGCGGCAACGACGTCGGCAGCATCAGCGGCATGGCCCCGGCCGCCCGCCTCGCCATGTACAAGGCGCTGTGGCAGGGTGCCGACGGCTCCGGCCACGGTCAGGAGATCGACCTCGTCGCCGCGATCGAGCAGGCCACGGCGGACGGCGTGGACGTCATCAACTACTCCATCTCCGGCTCGTCGGCGTACATCGTGGCCGGTGCCGAGATCGCGTTCTTCAACGCGGCCGCGGCGGGCGTCTTCGTCTCGGCCTCGGCCGGCAACGACGGCGACACCATCGGCGAGAGCAGCGTCGCGCACAACGACCCGTGGATCACGACCGTCGCGGCAAGCACGCACGACCGCGGCAACGCGAAGTCCGTCACGCTGGGCAACGGCTCGACGTACACGGGCATCGGCACCATCCCGGCCGCGGTCGCCTCGTCGCCGCTGGTCTACTCGTCGGCGGTGAAGAAGGCCGACGCGGACCCGACGCAGGCCCAGCTGTGCTACGTCGGCACGCTGGACCCGGCGCTCACCGCCGGCAAGATCGTCGTGTGTGACCGGGGTGGCAACGCTCGGGTCGAGAAGAGCCTGGCCGTCAAGGATGCGGGCGGCGTGGGCGTGGTCCTCGCCAACACCTCGGCGGCACAGTCGCTGAACGGCGACGACCACTTCCTGCCGACCGTGCACCTCGACTCGACGGCGGGCGCGGCGGTCCGGGCGTACGCCCAGACGGCGGGCGCGACGGCGAGCCTCAGCGCGGTCGACACCGCGAAGGTGCGGGCGCCGCAGATGGCCGGGTTCTCCTCGTACGGCCCGGCGATCGCCGGCAACGGCGACCTGCTCAAGCCGGACATCACCGCGCCGGGCGTGGACGTCATCGCCTCGGTGGCGCCGACCGCCGCCAACTACGGCAACAGCTTCGCGACCTACTCGGGCACGTCGATGTCGTCCCCGCACATCGCGGGCCTCGCCGCGCTGCTGATCGCCAAGCACCCGGACTGGTCGCCGATGGCGGTCAAGTCCGCGCTGATGACGACGGCGAGCACCAAGGACAACCAGGGCAAGCCGGTCCAGTGGGCGTTCGGCGACGCAACGCCGCTGAACTTCGGATCGGGCCACGTGACCCCGGCCCCGGCGTTCGACCCCGGCCTGGTCTACGACTCGACGCCGACCGACTGGATCGCGTACGGCTGCGCGCTGGGACAGTTCCAGCTCATCACCGACCCGTCGTTCTGCGCGAGCTACCCGACGGTCGACCCGAGCGACCTGAACTACCCGTCGATCGCCGTCGGAGACCTCGCCGGTGCGCAGACGATCAAGCGGTCGGTCACCAACGTGACCAAGCGCGCGGGCGTCTACCTCCCGGTCGTGTCGGCCCCGGCCGGCTTCAAGGTCAAGGTGAACCCGCCGCTGCTGGTGGTGGCCCCGGGCAAGACCAAGAGCTACACGGTCACCATCACCCGGACGACCGCCGCGATCGGTGAGTGGGCCTTCGGCTCGCTGACCTGGCAGGAGTTCGGCACCGGCAAGCACAAGGTCCGCAGCCCCATCGCGGTCAAGCCGGTCTCCCTGGCGGTGTCGCCGGAGATCACCGGTTCGTCGGCGGCGGGCAGCGTGGCGGTGCCGGTGAAGTCCGGCTTCGCCGGAACGCTCAGCACCACCCTGGCCGGGCTGGTCCCGGCCGAGGTCACCAGCCACCCGCTGGACCCGGCCGGCCCGGCGTTCGACGACGCCAGCCCGGCCGCCAGCAGCCGGACGGCGAAGCTGACCGTCACCGTCCCGGCCGGCACCGTCGGCCGGTACTCCACCTTCAACGCGGACTACGCCGGCGCCACCGACACCGACCTGTACGCGTACACGGCGGGCACGGCGAACGAGGTGACGCTCAGCGCCGGCGGTGACGCCAACGAGACGATGATCCTCGGCCCGGGCACGTACGACCTGTATGTCGTGCTGTTCGGCTCGACGGCGGGTCCGCTGGACGTGAAGCTGAACGGATGGACGCTGGGCAGCACGTCGGCGGGCAACGCCACGGTGTCGCCCGCCAGCCAGGCGGTCACGGTCGGCGGCACGGCGTCGCTGACGGTCTCCTGGACCGGCCTCACGCCGGGGGTCCGCTACCTCGGCAAGCTCACCTACAGCGACGGGACCTCGGCCATCGGTTCGAGCTACCTGCTGGTCGGCTGAGTCTGCGGGGCTGACGGAACCAGCCCCGTAACGGCACACTAAGGGCCGCCCGTCCGCGCCGAGGTGCGGGTGGGCGGCCCCGGCCGTCTCCGCGACCGGTGGCGGCACGGAGCCGGTGGTGGCGCGGAACGGGACTGGCCGGAACCAGCCAGGCACGGAACGAGACCGGCACCGGACGGCGGCGGCACCGGACGGCGGCGGCACCGGACGGCGGCGGTGGTACGGGACCGAGGGCGGGTACGGGACCGCGACCGAGGGCGGGTACGGGACCGCGACCGGCGGTGGTACGGGACCGCGACCGGCGGTGGTACGGGACCGCGACCGGCGGTGGTACGGGACCGCGACCGGCGGTGGTACGGGACCGCGACCGGCGGTGGCAGCACAGCGGCAGGACAGTGGCCTCAACCTGGGCCGAAACGAGCGCTCTACAAAGGACTCACGACCGCGAGAGGGAGATCCCGAATTGGTAACGATCGGCGTGGGTCCGCAAAGAAAGTGCGCCCCTAGGCACTGTGTCAGATCGTGATCGGTCTCGTTTGGAGCGCAATCCGCTCACGACGGGCTCAGGTGGCGGCCATCTGGGCGCTCACCCTGCTCGCCGTGGCGGCGGCCGCCGCCACCCCGTGGTATGCCTTCGCGACCCGGGAGGCGCTGGCCCGCCGGGCGGTCGACACCGCCGCTCCGGTGGAGCGGTATGTCAGCGTAGCGGTCCGGTCGAAGGAGCCCGGGCAGATCGCCGAGGCAGCGCCGCTGCAGCAAGCGTTGCGTACGCGGGCCGGGGACCTGCCGACCCTGAGCACCATCACCGAGTACGCGATGAGCGGCCGGATGACGGTCGGGGAGTTGACGACGTTCTCCGTCCTGGCCCGCGACGGGGTCTGCGAGCACTCCCTGATCGACGGAGCCTGCCCGACCGCACCCGGTCAGGTCATGATCGGCCAGGTCACCGCCGAGCGACTGGGGCTGGCCGTCGGGGACACGGTGGCGTACACGCCGGAGGAGGCGAAGCAGCCGATCACGTTGACCGTCGTCGGCCGCTATCAGCCGCAGGATCCGCTGGACGCGTACTGGTATGGCGTGCTCAAGACCGGGCCGCAGGATCTGGAGCCCGGCTTCACCGTCCGGCCGACGCTGGACTCGGCGGCCACGAAGGTCACTACGACCTGGTCGCTGCTGCTCGACCCGGCCGCGTACGACGGCGACCTGGCGCATCGGCTCGACGTGGCCCGCCAGGGCCTGGGCGCCGACAACATGGTCGTGCGTACGTCGGCCGACAGTCTCGCCCGGCAGATCGAGGCCGAGCAACAGGAACTGCTCAACGGCATCGCGGTGGCCGCCGCCCGGCTGGTGCTGCTCTGCGGGGTGGCGTTGTTCGTGGCCGTCCGGCACGCGGCGCAGGCGCACCGCACCGACGTCGGGCTCGTGCGGCTGCGTGGGGTGCGATGGTGGCGGGTCTGGACCGCGTCGCTCGCCCCGACCACGTCGCCCATGCTCACCGCCGCGATCCTGGGCGCGCCGCTGGGCGTACTCGCTGGATTTGCTCTGGCTGGTGATGTGCGGGCCGGAGACGAACGCACGACCGCGCTCGTCGCGAGCCTCGGGTCGGCGGCGGCCGTGCTGGTCAGCGCGATCGTCGTGGCGGCCGTGGCGCAGGCGCAGGCGACCCGCGCGACCGTGAGCGAGTTGCTGCGGGACGTGCCCGCGCGGGCGCGGACCGGGCGCGCGCTGGACGTGGTCGAGATCGTCGTGCTGCTGCTGGCGGGAGTCGGCGTGTGGCAGCTGATCAGCGTCGCGCAGACGCGGACCGCCACCGTCGCGCCCGCTGCCGCTCCGGCGGTGCTGGCGCTGGCGGCCGGGCTGCTCGTCAGCCGGCTCCTGCTGGCACTGGCCGCACGGACCGGCGGGT
>JABFYB010000330.1 GCA_013361475.1 Hamadaea sp. | reverse complement strand
AAGCTGGAACAACTCCAGCAACCCGGTGCCGGCGTCGTTCGCGCTCAACGGCGTCACCTGCACCGGCGGCACGAACCCGTCGCCGACCTCGGCGTCCGGTACGCCGACCTCCACCCCGACGTCCACGCCGAGCTCCACTCCCAGCTCGAGTCCGAGCTCAACGCCGACGAGCACACCGCCGCCGACCTGCTCGCTTCCGTCGACCTACCGCTGGACCTCGACGGGGTCGCTCGCGAACCCGAAGTCGGGCTGGGTCTCGCTCAAGGACTTCACGACGGTGCCCTACAACGGCAAGCACTTGGTGTACGCGACCACGCACGACACCGGAAGCACCTGGGGATCGATGAACTTCGGCCTCTTCACCAACTGGTCGGACATGGCTTCGGCCAGCCAGAACGGGATGTCCTCCGGCACGGTGGCGCCGACGCTGTTCTACTTCGCGCCGAAGAGCATCTGGGTGCTCGCGTACCAGTGGGGCGCGACGGCCTTCTCCTACCGGACGTCGAGCGATCCCACCAACGCCAACGGCTGGTCGGCGGCGCAGCCGCTCTTCTCCGGGAGCATCACCGGTTCGGGCACCGGGCCGATCGACCAGACGCTCATCGCCGACGACACCACGATGTACCTGTTCTTCGCCGGCGACAACGGCAAGATCTATCGAGCCAGCATGCCGATCGGCAACTTCCCGGGCAGCTTCGGCAGCTCCTACACGACCATCATGAGCGACACGACGGCCAACCTCTTCGAAGCGCCGCAGGTCTACAAGGTCAAGGGGCAGAACCAGTACCTCATGATCGTCGAGGCGATGGGGAACAACGGCCGATACTTCCGTTCGTTCACAGCCACCAGCCTGGGCGGATCCTGGACCCCGCAAGCCGCCACCGAGGCCAATCCCTTCGCGGGCAAGGCGAACAGCGGGGCGACCTGGACCAACGACATCAGCCACGGCGACCTCGTCCGCAGCACCGCCGATCAGACCATGACGATCGACCCCTGCAACCTTCAGCTGCTCTACCAGGGACGGTCGCCCAGTTCCGGTGGTGACTACGGGCTGCTCCCGTATCGGCCGGGCGTCCTGACACTTCAGCGGTAGGAGGGGCCATGAGGAAACGCAGAGTTCCCATCCCCGTCGTGGCGTCGATCGCGGCCGCGCTGCTGACGTCCACGGCCGTCGCGGTGGCCTTGCCCGCCGGGGCGGCGGTGTCCGGCTGCTCGGTCGCGTACGCGGTGTCGTCGCAGTGGCCGGGTGGCTTCGGAGCGAACGTCACCGTCACGAACCTCGGTGATCCGGTGACGAGCTGGACGCTGACCTGGTCGTACAGTGCCGGGCAGACCGTGACGCAGTACTGGAACACCACTCTGACGCAGAGTGGAGCCGCGGTCACGGCGAAGAACGTCAGCTACAACGGTTCCATCGCCACCAACGGCACGGCGTCCTTCGGGTTCAACGGGTCGTGGTCCGGCAGCAACCCCGCTCCGACCGCGTTCGCGCTGAACGGCGTGGCCTGCACGGGCGGCACCGGCACCTCGCCGAGCGCCAGTGCCACCGCGAGTGCCTCCGCCTCGACGAGCGCCAGTGCCTCGCCGAGCAGCTCGGCTAGTACCTCACCGAGCACCGGACCAATCGACATCGCGGTGAACAGCTCCACGAAGTACCAGACGATCGACGGCTTCGGCGCGGCGGTCTCGATCTGGGGCAGCGCTTGGTCGACGGCGGAGACGCAGACGCTCGTCGGGCTCGGGGCCAACCAGTTCGGACTGTCGATCGTGCGTACGGGGATCTCGCCCGTCTCCAGCGAATGGGCGACTCAGGTGAGCGCCCTGAAGACGGCGAAGTCCTACGGGTCGGACGTCAAGATCATGGCGTCGCCGTGGACGGCCCCGGCGGCGTGGAAGTCGAACAACAGCCGGACCAACGGCGGCAAGCTGTTGCCGGAGTACTACGACGACTACGCGAACCATTTGAACAACTACGTCCAGTACATGCGCGGGCAAGGCGTACCGATCGACGTCACCTCGGTCCAGAACGAGCCGGACTGGCACCCGGACTACGACTCGATGGACTGGAGCGGCACCGAACTGGCGACCTGGGCATGCGCCCAAGGTGCGAAAGTGCAGAACACCAAGCTGCTGGTCGCCGAAGCGGTGAACCTCAATTACAGCTACACGGATCCGACCCTGAACGACGCGTGCGCCCGCAACAACATCGGCTACATCGGCGGCCACCTGTACGGCACCGAGTCGGCGGGGCGGCTGGGCCCGTATCCGCTGGCCGCGCAGTACAACAAGCCGGTGTGGATGACCGAGTGGAATCTGCACGCGGCCGACGGGAGCGGCTCCGCCATCTGGGGCGACCCGACCAACCTGGCGGCCTGGAACGAGACGCTCGACGACATCATGCGTACGGTGCACCGGTCGATGGAGGCCAACTGGAGCGCCTACATCTGGTGGTACGGCAAGCGGTTCTACTCCTTCATCGGTGACGGCGAAGCGGCCTACGGCACCACCGCGGGCGCTCCGCTGAAGCGCGGATACGCCTTCTCGCAGTACGCGAAGTACGTGCGGCCGGGATACCAGCGCGTCGCGGTGACGAAGAGTTCGAAGGCCTCGCCGCTGGAGGTCACGGCCTACGCCGGGGGCGGGAAGCTCACGCTGGTGATCCTCAACCGGTCGACGAGCGCGGTGAACAACGCCGTGATCCAAGCCGGGCAGAACATCACGTCGGCGGCGCACTACCTCACGTCGCAGACCCAGTCGGCGGCCAGTCAGCCGACGACCGTCAACGGCTCGACGGTCAGCGTCAACGTGCCAGCCCGAAGCATCTCCACGGTCGTCCTCACCCTCTGAGGACGACGACATGAACGTGGGGCCGCACAACGCCCGGCGTGCGGCCCCACCATCACTCACCAGTCCGTCAGGACAGCGCGTACACCGCCAATCCGTGCGGCTCGGAGCCGGACTGGTAGAGCGCGCCGCCGGACATCTCGGTCACCGAGTCGAGCCCGATCATGTCCTGGTTCAGGCCGATCACCTCGTCCACCCCGTCACCATTGGTGTCCACGATCACCGCGACACCGGTCGTGTAGGTCGAGTCGCTGATCAGCGGGCTCGGATAGCTCGCCGAGCCGGTGAGGATGGAGACGTCCCAACCGGTCACGCCGGCTTCGTTGCCCGAGACCACCAGCGACTGCCCGCCGACGCCCCGGGCAAAGCCGCCGCTGTACGGCATCGGCAGCTGGTTGCGGTGATACACCGTGCCGTCCGGTGCGACAAGCGTGAACGCCGCGTTGCGGAACTGCAGCAACCCGGCCGGACCGGAGGCCCACGCGTGGTGCGTGAAGGTGCCACCATCGGTGAACGTCTTCACCACGCTGCCGCTCCGAGCATCCACCAGGTCGACCTGAGTCGGCCCGACGATCGCTCCCGGCGGGGCGGTGAGCCAGGTGAGCGCCACCGTCCGTCCCTCGGCCAAGGTCAGGGTCGGCGCAGCGGCGACACCCTGCCAGAGCTGGGCACCCTTGATCGACCGGCCGTCCACGGCGGACGGCGTCGTCGACCAGCGAAGCTCACCGGACGCGCCGTTCACCGCGATCGCTCCGACGGCCGGGCTCGCCAGCGCGATTGCGCCCGACGTGTTGTAGGTGGCGATCACCGCCCCGTCCGCCACGACCGCGTTCGAGAGGCGTACGCCGTCGGCCGGGCGCCGGGTCCACAGGCGCGTGCCGTCACCGGCGTACGCCCGCAGCGCGTCGGTCGGCACGACCAGCTCGGCGCCGGCCTTGCCGTCGAGGTCGGCGGCGGTGACCGTCCAGACGTAGTCCCCGTCGACCGTGGTACGCACGGCGCCGGTGCGCGGATCGAGCACCTGAGCGGCGTCCGTCGCCGCCACGACGACCTCCGGTACGCCGTCCCCGGTGACGTCGGCCAGCTGCAATTGGTGCACCGCACCCGCAGTGACCTGCCGCCACAGGATGACAGGGTTCTCCGCCGAAGCCGGGGAGGTACCGAGGGAAGCGCCGTCGAGCGCGAACACGCCCCGCGATTCGCCGCCGACGATGAGGTCGCTGACCCCGTCGCCGTTGACGTCGGTGGCCACCGCCGTTGAGAGGTCACCCAGCAGCGGCGTGGTCTGCGCGACCTGACCGCCGCCGGCGGAGTACCGGTAGAGCGTCTGGTTCTGGGCGATCCCGACGACCTGACCGTTCTGCGCCGTCAGCACGAGCGGCTGGCCGACGTCGCCGGTGGTGCTCCACCGGACCTCGCCGTTCGGGCCGTCCATCGCGATGATCGAGGTGAACCGGTCACCGGTGCGGTTGCTCGCGGTACCGAGCCCCTTCGGCTCCCACTGGCCCGCGACGACCGTACGCCCCGAGGTGGTCAGGCCGAGCGAGATGGGGCCGTCGCCGGCCGCAGCCGCCCGCTTGACCGTACGCGTCCAGATTTCGGTGCTTCCGTCAGAGCCGTCCAGAGCCCGCGTCTGGGTGGTGTTGACGGCCATCGTGGTGTCGAAGAACGTCTCGTTGACGACGTACTCCGGCGCGGCCGACCCGGTGACGTCAGCGACGACGATGTTGGTCGGCAACGCGTTGACCCGGCTGCTGCGCAGGGTCCGAGCGCCGTTCGCCAGATCGTAGGTGACCAGGTCGTACCGGCCGCTGGCGGCGTACCCGTCCTGGGTTCCGATCAGCTGCTCGAGCGCCACCAGCCGGTTGCGGGCGGCGTCCAGCCGCAGGTACCGGGCGAACGCGGGGTTGGTCACGTCCCACCGGACCGCGCCGGTGGCGCTGTCGACCAGCAGCGTGTGGCTGACCACGCTGGCTCCCCGGTACGACTCGATCCAGGCCGCCGCGATCTGACCCGGCCCGGCCGTCTCCAGCGTCGCGAAGACCGCCGTCCGCGAGCCGGTCGATACCGTCCACTCACGATCGACGGCCATCCCGGCGGTGAACCGCCAGCCGTGCAGTTCGGTCTTCTGGGCGGCCGGAGTCTGCGTGTTCGTCCCGGCGATCACCGTTGCGATCAGCGTGCCGTCGGAGATCGCCACCTGGTAGGCGTCCGGCAACAGGGCCGACCAGGCGGTCGCCCCGGTCTGACCGTTCAGGACGGTCAGGAACGTGCCGGTGTTCAGGCTCGATCCGGGCACGGTGATGGGCCGGTAGGGGGTCACTCCGACCTGGGCGAGGAACGCCACCTCGGGGATTCCGTCGCCGGTCAGGTCGCCTACGGCGTACGACTTGGAATCGATCGTGGTCAGCGGACCGTAACCGAGGAAGATGCGCGAGACGTTGGGCTCGACCTGCCAGGGCCGGATCGGCTTGGCCTGCCAGTCGGCGTGCATCGACGCGGTGCCGCGCCGCCACACGGTCTCACCCGCCGCGGTCATCCGCGCGACCGACCCGCTGCTGTGCACGACGAGCAGATCACCGCCCGGCAGCGCGCTGGTCGCCGTGACCCCGCGCACCGTTTCGACCAGGCCGGTGGCCTTCATGCCGGTGGTCGTGGCGGCGGTGGTCGCGGTCGTCTCGGCGGTGGTCTCGACCGAGTCCAGGCGCCGCGCGGCCGCGGCCACCTCGGCCTCGCTCGGCCCGGTCGGGTCCGTCGCGTCCTTCGCGGTGGTGGCGCCCAGTGGGGCGGTGAAGGTGATCGCCTGGTCACCGTTCAGCACGACCTCGTTGTACGCGTAACGCAGTCCGTCGGTGCCCGCGACGTTCTCGAGGCCGATCGTCGCCCCACCACCCCGGGCGGCGGCGTTCCCGCTCACCTGGTGGTACTGCAGTGTGATGTCGCCCTTCTCGGCGAACACGACCTCGGCGCTGACGCGGGTACGCCCGTCCGAGGCGAGCAGCGCGTCGTCCCACTCGACGACGAACCGGCGATCGCCCGCGCGGCCGAGGAGCGCGGTCTGCACCTTGGCCCGGTCGTCGATGATCAGGTCGTCCCAGAACGCCGCGACGACGCCGTTGGGGTTGCCCAGACCGGGCAGGATCGTGTTGGCGTAGTCGCCCAGCCGGGGCTCGGCGAAGTTGACCAGACCGTTGGTCGTCACGTACGCCGTCTTGCGCTCGACGCCGTAGAAGGTCACCGGGAACGGCAGCGCCACGGTGGCGACGTCCTCGTCACCCTTCAACGGCAGCCGGTCGTGCGCGTCGACCCAGTCCGGCCGCGACGGCGTGCAGGTGTAGCCGTAGCGGTCGGCGCGGTTGGGCAGGGCGAAGTCGAGCGTCGCGACCCCGCCGACGGTCAGCGACCGCGACATCGGCGCGTTGCAGAGCACCGGCGCGGCCGGGCTCGCGACGACGTCGTACGCCCCTTCGGCCACGGCGGCGAAGGTGTAGCGGCCGTCGGCGTCGGTGGTCGCCTCGTCGAGCGGCGTGTTCGCCACCCGGACGGCGGCACCGGCGAGCGGCCGGCCCAGCACGTCGTACACCCGGCCGGACAGGGCGTGCTGCGGCGCGGCGGCGAGCGTGAAGTCCCGGCGGCTTTGGGTGTTGGCGGTGACGGTGACACCGGTCGCCTGCGCGTCGACCCGGCCGTAGAGGTGCGCGGTCACGGTGTACTCGCCGACGGGCAGGTAGATCTGGTAGGAGCCGTCGGCCAGCGTGCGTACCGAGCGGGTGGTGCCGCTGGAGGTCGCCGTGACCGTCACCCCGGTCAGCGGGTCGCCCGAAGCCGGGTCGGTGACGACGCCGGTCGCCGAGCCGACCTCACCGCGCGGAGCGGCGCTGACCGCGGCGTACGCGTCGAGGCGGCCCTCGCCGAACACGTTGTTCTTGGCGGCGGTGCCGCCGCACGTCAGGTTGGCGGTGTCGACGGCGGTCGAGTCGAGGATCCCCGTCGTCCGGGCGAGATCGCCGACCAGCGACGGCGCGGCCGACCACAGGAGCGCGATCGTGCCCGCCACGTGCGGCGCGGCCATCGAGGTGCCGTTCATGGCGGTGTAACCGTCACCCGGGTACGCCGAGCGGATGTTGGAACCGGGGGCGGCGATGTTGGGCTTGGCCAGCCCGGCGACCGACGGGCCGCGGCTGGAGAAGCTGGAGATCGCGTTCGTCGAGGTGAACGAACCCACGGCGTACGCGTCGGCGTTGTCGCCCGGCGAGTTCGCGGTGCCACAGGCCGGTCCGCTGTTGCCGGCGGAGAAGACGGGGAAGATCCCCGCCGCCCGCCACGCGTCGATCATGTCGGCGTACCAGAGGTCGTTCTGCCCGCCGCCCCAGGAGTTGTTGACGATGTTCGGGGCGAGGTCCGGCCGGGGGTTCGCGCCGGTGCTGTCGGTCGGCGCGAGGATCCACTGGCCCGCCAGCAGCAGCGACGACTCCGAGCACGAGTCGGTCTCGCAACCCTTGGCGGCGATCCACTTCGCACCGGGCGCGACGCCGATGCCGCCCGCCCCCACCATGGTGCCCATGGTGTGCGTACCGTGGCCGGCGTTGTCGCAGGGCGCGGCGGTCGGGCAGATCCCGGCCGGGTCGTACCAGTTGTAGTCGTGCGAATAGCGACCGTCGCCCAGCGAGCCCCGGTACGCGGCGGCCAGCGCCGGGTGGTCGAACTGGACCCCGGAGTCGATGTTCGCCACGACGACACCCTCGCCGGTCGTGCCGTACTCGCTCCACACCTGCGGGGCGCGGATGCGGTCGATACCCCACTCGACGGCGCCCGTGGTGGCGGTCGCGTCGACGGCGGCGGTGTCCGGGAGCTGGAACACCTTCTCGGCGGTGATCGCCTCGACATCGGACCGGGCCGCGATCGCCGCGAGCACGGTCGCGTCGCCGGTGACGCGGACCTCGTCGGTGATCCAGAAGGCGGTGTACTCGGCCTTCGCGTCGTCCAACTGCGCACGCAGGCCGCGCTGGCTGTTCGCGGCGTGCTCGGTCAGCGCCTGATACGCCGCCTTCGCCTTGCCGGCCCGCGTACGCTGCGCCTTCGCGTCGGACAGATCGGCGGAACCCTTGAGGCGTACCAGGAATGTGGCCTGGCCGTCGTCGGAGAGGTCGGCCCGGACGGCCGGGTCGACGGTGGCGGTCGACTCGGCGGCGATCGCGGCGACGGGCGCCGAGGCGACGGCGCCGACCGTCGTCAGCAGGGCCACGGCGACCGGCAGACTCAGTCGCCGCAGGAGCTTTCGTGACATGAGGAGTGTCCCTTCCCGGCCGCTGGGGGTTCGCGGCATGGTGGGACTATTCGCCCTCGGCGGGAAGATCCGCTAGAGCCTGGGATGGCCGATCCCCGCCAATGACCGGTGTCGGCCAGTTCCCTGATAGGACCGTCAGACCCAGCCCCGTCGACTGGCTTGAATGCCTGCCTGGAATCGGCTGGTCGCCCCCAGCCGATCGAGCAGGCGGGTGATCCGCCGCCCGAGCGTACGCGCGCTGACCCCGAGCTGCCGCGCCATCGCCTCGTCCTTGAGCCCCGAGCCGAGCAGCGTGAGCAGCGCGCGATCGACCTCGTCCAGATCGTCCGGCAGCCCCGGAGTGTCCGGCCGCAGCGGCGCGGCCCGCTCCCACAACGACTCGAACAACGCCGCCAACGCGGACGACAGCAACGACGGATGCACCACGATGACGCTGCGGATGCGACCCTCCCGCACCGACAACGGCAACAACGCGCGTACGCCGTCCACGACGATCAGCTTCAACGGCACGTCGGCCAGCGTCCGGGCCTGTTCCCCCGCCCGGATCGCCGCCATGATCACGTCATACCGGCCAGGCAACTCCAGCGCCGCGGTCGCGTAGATGGCCCGGTTGCGGATGTTCCGCGCGAACGCCGACTCCTCCGCCTTCGCCGACGCGTCGTGATCCACATACGGTGGCGCGTCCAGCACCGCCACCTCACGAGTCGCCGACCCCACCAACTCCATCATCATGTCGACCGCCGCCCGCTCCCCGTCGACCACCTCGGCCAGCCGGCTCGGCTCACCGCGTGTGATGCCTTCGGCGTACTCGACGGCCAGCGCGGACGCGGCCTGCAACACCTGCTCCAGCGCCTCCTGCCGGCCCCGGACGAGCGCCGCTATCCCGACCTTGGGATCCCGCGCCCGATGACCACCGTCGCCGCGCTCGACCAGCTCAGCCTGAATCAACTCACCCACCAGGTCGGCGAGCCGAGCCACCGGCAACCCCACCTCCTCGGCCAACCCGGCGTCGACCGGGCGGCCCGGCGAACGCAGCATGGCGCGATAGACGCGTACGGCGGCGGCCGAGACACCGACGGCGTCCAGCGGCCCGTCAGGGGTGATCATCGCGACAGGCTAGCGGTTGATCACGGTCCGCGCAGGCCGCGAGCCCGCATACCTGGTGGTGGCGCTCAGGCCGTGACCTGAGCGCCGTCGCGACGGAGGGGAGTGGGTCAGCGAGGGGCCCAGATGGTCGCGTCGATCTTCGCCTCGCCGCCCGACACGCTGACGAACTTGATGAGCACGACGTACTTCGAGTCGCCGGTGGTCATGCAGAACCGGGCTCCCTTGAAGTACGAGGGCGAGTTGGCCGAGATGCCCTTGCCCTCGCGGGCGACCAGGTCGGCGCAGTCGGCGGCGGTCGGGTCGGCGGCACCGCTCCACTTCGCGATCATGGAACCGCCGGCGGAGGAGATTCTGCCTCCGGCGTCGTAGGTGTCCATGCCGCCGTGTTCCGGCTTGATGACCGGTGGCACCTGGTCGAAGTCGATTCCGTAGTTGGAGAACAGCATCGTGTTGTGCCACAGCGGATCGTCGGCACCGCCGCCCGTCGCGGTGCTCTGGGTCGGCGCGGGCTTCGGCGACTCGGTCACGTGGTTGGTGGACGTCGAGGTCTCGGCGGCGGCAGCGGGGGAGTCGTCCTTGTCGGACCCGACGATCTGGTAGATGAACGTGCCGAGGCCGACGATGGCGGTCAGCAGACCGGCGATGGCGGTCAGCAGACCGGGCAGCGACGTCCAGAAGGACGAGCTCTTGGCCGACTCTGGCGGGGACGTGGGTTCAACGCTCACGAGCTTCGGACTCCCAGGACACGGTGACGTGACAGCAATACTGGTCTAGGCCGATGCGGCCCGGGGTGATTCTGCCATGTCTATGGGTCGCCCGGCGGTGGGGTCAGGCCCGATCACCGTCGCGAGGGGACCGGCGCGCTACTCGGCCCGGAACAGCGCGCGTACGCCGATCAACCGGACCGGGCGGCGACGCTCGAACCGGTCCAGCGCCGTCATCGCCGCCGCAATGATGGCCGCCTCGTCGGCCGGCTGATCGGGCAGGGTCCGCCCATGCGTCTCGGTGAGGAACGGGGCGTACCGCACTTTCACCACGACCTGCTTGACGTCTCGCCCGTCGGCGAGGGCGGCTCGTCCGACCTCGGCCGCCATTTGCGCCACCGCGTCGCGTACGTCGGCCCAGTCGGCGAGGTTTTCCTGAAAGGTGTGTTCCTGACCGGCTGATCGCGACACCCAGGCCTCGCCGCTCACCGGCGAATCGTCGCCGCCGTTGGCCAACAGCCACAGCCATGGAGCGGTGGCCGGTCCGAAGGTTGAGGCCAGCTCGGCGGGGTTCGTCGCGGCCAGTTCGCGTACGGTGTGGACACCCAGCTCGGCCAGCTTGCGCGAGGTCTTCGGGCCGATGCCCCACAAGACGTCCGTGCCCCGGTCGCCGAGCAAGGTGAACCAGTTCGCGGCGGTCAGCCGGAACACGCCGTGCGGCTTGCCGAAGCCGGTCGCGATCTTCGCCTGCAGCTTCGTCTGGCCGATGCCGATGCTGCAGTCCAGCCGGGTCGCGAGGCGTACCCGTCGTTGAATCTCGCGCGCGAACACCTCCGGGTCGCGGACCCGCTGGAGGGCCGCGTGGCTCAGGAACGCCTCGTCCCAGCCCAGCGGCTCGACCACCGCGCCGGTCTCGCGCAAGGCCGCGAACACCGACGCGGAGGCCTGCTCGTACGCCTCCCGGTCGACCGGCAGGAAGACGGCGTCAGGGCAGCGGCGCGCGGCCGTCCGCAGGGGTTGACCAGAATGTACGCCGAACGCCCGGGCCTCGTAGGAGGCGGTGCTGACGACACCGCGCTTGGTCGGATCCCCGTCCCCGCCGACGACCAGCGGACGCCCACGCAGTTCGGGCCGCCGAAGGAGTTCGACGGCGGCGATGAACTGGTCCATGTCGAGGTGCAGGACCCAACCGGCCATACCGCCATTGTTCCTGCTTGATCCGGCGGATGCGGTGTTACTTCGCGAACCACATGACCAGTGCGGCGACGGCCGCGCCCCAGATCGGCGTGACGAGCCACGCGATGGCGAAATCGCGCAGCGTCTTGCCGGGCCCGCCTGTTAAAGGCGCCAGATCAGGGTTCTGGGTCGAATCATGGGGCAAGATTCGGCCGAGAACCCTGATCTGGCGGGAAAGCCCGCCGCGAAAGCGGCAGAAGGGCGGATCAGGAAGTGGGCTCACCCGACGGAGCGGTCAGCGTCACCCCGAGTCCGACCGGTGTGCCGAAGTTCGGTGTGCCGTCGGCGTTCCACGAGATCTTCTGGGCCCGCGTCGACCGGTTCATGTCGCAGCCACCCGAGGCGGACGAGTTGGCGTGGTAGACGATCCAGTCTTCGGTGCCGTCGGGGGACTTGAAGAACCCGTTGTGTCCCGGCCCGAACACTCCGGCGGCGTCGTTGCGGGTGAAGATCGGGTTCGCCGACTTGACCCAGGACGACGAGGCGAGTGGGTCGCCGCCGGTCCAGGTCAGCAGGCCGAGCTTGTAGTCCGGGGTGGAGCAGTGGCTGGCGGAGTAGACGATGAACGTCTTGCCGCCGTGCTGGATGACTTCGGCGCCTTCGTTGACCGCGCCGCCGACCGTCTCCCAGCTGTAGGTGGGCGTGGACAGCAGGTGCCGGGTCCCGGCCGCGGTCCACGGGTTGCTGAGCTGGCGGATGAACATCGGCTGCGAGCCGTTGTAGTAGGTGCCCAGCAGGTAGAGGTTGCCGTTGAGCTGCAGGATGCTCGGGTCCAGTTCCCAGGTGTTGTCCGAGGTCGGGTCGAGCAGGTCCGCCTTGAAGGTGTAGGGCCCCATCGGGTCGAGGCCTGAGCTCTCCAGGACGTGGATACGCTGGGTGCCGAGGTCGTAGGGTTCACGCCCGGCGACGTAGTACAGGTACCAGCGCTGGCCGTTGGGTCCGTTGAGCAGGTGGAACTCGGGCGCCCACATGGTGCCGGCCCCGTTGGGGTTGGTCAGGTTGAAGATGACCTGGTCGGTCGCGCTCGCGAGGCCGCGTAGCGTGGTCGCCTTGCGCATGGTGATGGTGCGGTTCCACGTCGTCGTGGCCAGGTAGTAGTACCCGTTGTAGTACTGGAGCCACGGGTCCGGCCCCTGTGCCTTCAGCGGGTTGCTGAACGTGCCCGGCGTCGGAGTGGTCCCACCACCGCTGTACGCCGGCAGGCGCCAGACCCGGCTGGTGGCGGTGCTGCACGGCAGTTGGACCAGGCCGGTGTTCGAGGCGGCGGAACCACCGCTCGGCACGATGCACTTACCGGAGCTGACGGAGACGATGTTGAACGTCTTGTCTGTGCCGCTCACGGTGACGGCGGTGAGCCGCCATTGCTGGTTGGTGCCGCTGTGGCAGGTCCACTGGATGATCGTGGCGTTGTCCGCAGTGGACGCGCCGTAGACGTCGACGCACTTGCCGGCGTTGAGCGTGCTGATGGTGTATCGGTCCGTGGTTCCGGACACCGGGGTGAAGGTGAAGGTCTGGTTCGTGCCGGAGTTGCAGCCGTACTGCAGCAGCTGCACTCCGTTGGTGGCCGAGCCGTTGGGCACGTCCATGCAGTTGCCGCCGTTCTGGTTCACGGCGGCGCTGCTGAACGTCACGATCGCCTGGGCGGGCGTCGGGAATCCCAGGCTCGCGAGCACCATCAACGGTACGGCGAGCAGGGACAGCGGGCGAGGACTTCGCATCGGTCCACATCCTTCGGGCGGGTAGGCGGAAGCTGACAGCCTCGCGGTGAAAGGCTGCCGAAACCGGCCGCCTACCCGGACACCGCTGTGGTCGTCCCACTATATCAGTGAATCAACTGATATCGAACTAGTGAGAGGCGTAGAGGGCAACGCGTAAAGAAGGAGGTCAATGGGTGGCGGGGGATCGGGCGGCGATGAGGCGTTGCAGCAGGATGAACACGAACAGCAGGATCCCGATGACCATCTTGGTCCACCACGAGGAGAGGGTCCCCTCGAAGGTGATGATGGTCTGGATGAGGCCCAGGGACAGCACGCCGAGCATGGTGCCCCAGACGTATCCGGTGCCGCCGGTGAGCAGCGTCCCGCCGATGACGACGGCGGCGATCACGGTCAGTTCCATGCCGATGGCGTGCAGGCTGTTGCCGGACGGCAGGTAGAAGGTGAACAGGATGCCGCCCAGCGCCGAGCACAGGCCGCTGATCGTGTAGACGGCGATCCGCGTACGCCCGACGGGCAGGCCCATGAGCAGCGCGGACTGCGGGTTGCCGCCGACGGCGTACGCGTCGCGCCCGAGTTTGGTGAAGGCCAGCACCAGCGCGGCGACGATCACCACGGCCACGGCGACGAGGACGCTCCAGGTCACCTTCAGCGACCCGAACTTCAGCGACGTCCCCATGTACGTCCAGAAGGGATCGTTGATCGGGATGGACGACGTGCTGATGGCGTAGCAGATGCCCCGGGCGAGGAACATCCCGGCGAGGGTCACGATGAACGGCTGGATCTCGAAGAAGTGGATGATGCAGCCCATGCCGAAGCCGAGCGCCGCACCGGTCGCGAGGCCGACGAGGATCACCAGCGGCACCGGCCAGTGCGCCCGTTCCAGCAGCACGGCGGTCAGCATCGTGGTCAGGGCCACGACCGAGCCGACCGACAGGTCGATGCCGCCGGTCAGGATCACGAAGGTCATCCCGACCGCGACCACGAGGATGAACGCGTTGTCGATGAAGACGTTGAGGATGATCTGCGGGTCGTTGAAGCCGATGTAGCGCAGCGAGCCCAGCCCGTACATCAGGGCGAGCAGGCCCAGCGTGGCGAGCACCGGGATGTGCCGCTCCTGCGGCCGCCAGCGCTGCCTCACGGGAAGGGTGGTCATGCGGGCACCTCGATCTTGGCGGGCTCGGAGGGCGTCGCCGGGGTCGGTCGTGGGCGCCGCCCGAAGACCTTGGCCCGGAACGCGGGGGACTGGATGAGGCAGACGACGGTCACGACGACCGCCTTGAACAGCATCGTCGTCTCCGGCGGAATGCCAACGGTGTAGACGGTCGTCGACAGCGCCTGGATGATGAGCGCGCCCAGCACGGTGCCGCCGAGGGAGAACCGGCCGCCGCTCAGCGAGGTGCCGCCGATCACGACGGCCAGGATCGCGTCCAGCTCGTACCAGAGCCCCGCGTTGTTGCCGTCGGCGCTGTGCACGTTCGAGCTGATCATCAGGCCCGCGATGCCCGCGCACAGGCCGCAGAACAGATAGACCATGACCATGATGCCGCGGGCTCGGATGCCCGCCAGCCGGCTCGCCTCCGCGTTGCCTCCGGTCGCCTCGATGAGTACGCCCAACGCAGTGCGCCGGGCCAGGAAAGCGGTGACGGCGATCATGACGACGGCGACGAGCACCGAGAAGGGGAGGGTCGCGAGGTACCCGCCGCCGATCAGCTCGTAGGGGTCGCTGTTGACGGTGATGATCTGCCCGTCGGTGATGAGCTGGGCGATGCCCCGGCCGCCGACCATGAGGATGAGGGTGGCGATGATGGGCTGAATGCCGATCCCGGCGACGAGCAGCCCGTTCCACAGTCCCAGCACCAGCGACAACGCGAGCGCCAGCCCGACGGCCACCAGTACGCCGCCGACGGAGTTCTGGTCGCCCTGGTCGCTGATCACGAGGCAGGCGAGCGCGCCGCTGATGGCGATGGTCGAACCGACCGACAGGTCGATGCCCCGGGTGGCGATGACGACGGTCATCCCGAGCGAGACGACGACCAGCGGCGCGCCCAGCCGCAGGATGTCGATGAGGCTGCCGTAGAGGTGCCCGGCGCGTACCTCGACATGCAGGAAGTTGGGCGTGAACGCGACGTTGCCCAGCACCAGGACGGCGAGCACGGCCGACGGCCAGAACAGGCGGTGGGTCGCGGCGGTCCGGGCCGCCGCGGCGAATCTGGTCATGCGGCGGCTCCTGATCCGTGCGCGATCGTCTCCAGGACGCGGTCGGCGTCGAGGTCGTCGGTGTTGGCCAGCTGGGCGACGAGCTTCCGGTCCCGCAGTACGCCGACCTTGTGGCTCAGCCGCAGCACCTCTTCGAGTTCGGCCGAGATGAACAGCACCGCGAGGCCGTCGCGGGACAGTCCGGCGACCAGCTTCTGGATCTCGGCTTTCGCGCCGACGTCGATGCCGCGGGTGGGCTCGTCGAGGATGAGCAGTTTCGGCTCGGTGATGAGCCAGCGGGCGAGCAGCACCTTCTGCTGATTGCCGCCGGACAGGTTGCGCACGGGCAGGTCGGGATCGGCCGGCCGGATCTGCAACGCCGAGATGTATTTGGCGACCAGTTCGTCCTGTGTGCGTCGCGGGATCGGGCGCGTCCATCCGCGTACCGCCTGAAGCGCGAGGACGATGTTCTCGCGGACCGTGAGCTCTTCGACGAGCCCTTCGGTGCGGCGGTTCTCGGAGCAGAACGCGATGGAGTGGGCCATCGCGGCGCGGGGCGTGCGCAGCGCGACGGCCTGGCCGTCGAGCAGCAGCCGGCCGTGGTCGGCGCGGTCGGCGCCGAACAGCAGGCGCGCGACCTCGGTACGCCCGGACCCGAGCAGGCCCGCGAGCCCGACCACCTCGCCGGGATGGATCGTCAGGTCGAACGGGGCGATGGAGCCCTTGCGGCCCAGTTCGATGGTCTCGACGAACGGGTTGCCGGACTCCAGCGCCGACAGCTCGGGGCGGTGCTCGCCCTCCAGCTGTTCGAGGGTGGTCAGCTCCTTGCCGATCATCGCGGTCACGAGTTCCACATGCGACAGATCGGCGGTGGGGTACTCGCCGACGAGGCGGCCGTTGCGCAGCACCGTGATCCGGTCGGCGATCTCGTAGACCTGATCGAGGAAGTGCGTGACGAACAGGATCGCGACGCCTTCGTCCTTCAGTTCTCGCATCACCGCGAACAGTTGCTGGACTTCGGTCGCGTCGAGGCTGGAGGTGGGTTCGTCGAGGATGAGGACCTTGGCCTCGATGTCGATGGCGCGGGCGATCGCGACCATCTGCTGCACGGCCAGTGAGTAGGTGCCCAGCGCGGCGGTCACGTCGATGTCGAGCCGAAGCCGTTGGAGCAGCTCACGGGAGCGCCGCCGGATCGCCCTCCAGTCGACCCCGCCGAAGCGGCGCGGCTGACGGCCGATGAAGATGTTCTCGGCGACCGAGAGGTTGGCGCACAGGTTGATCTCCTGGTAGACCGGGCTGACCCCGGCCTGCTGCGCCTGCAGCGGACTGCCGAAGCGCACCGGCCGCCCGGCGAGCGAGATGTCGCCGGAGTCGATGCTGTACGCCCCGGTGAGCACCTTGATCAAGGTGGACTTGCCGGCGCCGTTCTCGCCCATGAGGGCGTGCACCTCGCCGGGGAACAGCCGGAAGTCGACGGCGTCGAGAGCCCGTACGCCGGGGAACTGCTTGCTGATCCCGGTCATGGTGAGGACCGGTTGGCTCATGGCCGCTACTTCCAATCTCCGGTACGCGGGCGGGACGTGGCCGCCCCGCCCGCGCCTGACCGGTCAGTACTTGCGTTCGGGGAGCGCGGCCTTGGCCTGCTCCTGGGTGAAGGTGGTCTCGTTGGTGACGATGCGCTTCTCGACGCTCTCGCCGTTCTTGACCTTCTTGACCAGCTCCATCAGCTGCGGGCCGAGCAGCGGGCTGCACTCCGCGATGAAGTTGATCTTGCCGTCGGCCAGGGCCTGCATGCCGTCGTGGACCGCGTCGATCGTGATGATCTTGATGTCGACGCCCGGCTTCTTGCCGGCCGCCTCGATCGCCTCGATCGCGCCCAGGCCCATGTCGTCGTTGTGCGCGAAGAGCACGTCGATGTCCTGGTGCGCCTTGAGGAACGCCTCCATGACCTCCTTGCCCTTGGCTCGGGTGAAGTCACCGGTCTGCGAGGCGATCACCTTGAACTTCGGGTCCTTGGCGATGACGTCGCCGAAGCCCTTCTTACGGTCGTTGGCGGGGGCCGAACCGGTGGTGCCCTGCAGCTCGACGATGTTCACCGGGTCGTTCTTGCCCTCGTACTGCTTGACCAGCCAGTCGCCGGCGAGGGTGCCCTCCTTGATGAAGTCCGAGCCGAGGAAGGTCTGGTAGAGCGAGGTGTCCGGCGAGTCGATCGCCCGGTCGGTGAGGATGACCGGGATCTTCGCCTCCTTCGCCTCGTTGAGCACCGCGTCCCAGCCCGATTCGACCACCGGCGAGAAGGCGATGACGTCGACCTTCTGGGCGATGAACGAGCGGATCGCCTGGATCTGGTTCTCCTGCTTCTGCTGAGCGTCGGAGAACTTGAGGACGATGCCCGCGGCGGCGGCCGCCTCCTGCACCGACTTCGTGTTCGCCGTACGCCATCCGCTCTCGGCGCCGACCTGAGAGAAGCCGAGCGTGATCTTGCCGTCGTTGCTGGCGCCGCCCGGCTCCTTCTTCGAGCACGCGGCCAGCCCTGCGACCGCGATCACGGCGGCTAGCAGGACGGTTGTAGACTTCCTGAACACTGTTCACTCTCCTTCAAGGCTGGACCCGGTCGGCAAACCGGGCCGCCGAAAACAGGCTGATGCTTTGTCCCTTGTGGAGCTGTGTGCGGTGGTACGCGGCCGGCGGGTTCAGCGCCGGCCGCTTTCTGTTCTCGCCGCCCTGCTCAGCGGCGCGTCTTCGGCGGGATGGGGCGGTGAGCCGGTGGTCCGGGCCGCCGGAACGGTCAGGTGGGCGTCGACTCCCACCCCGACCGCCGTCCCCTCCGGCGGCCCGGCCCACACGGCGGCTGAATGCTGCCGGAACAGCGGTCCTCGATGTTAGCGCTCTCATTCATCGGGGCGAGTCTCCTGCGTCGGGACGGTCATCGGGGGAGTCAGCGCGGATCGCGCGTACTGTCGCGAACCTGCAACGTGGGGGTGAGCAGGATCTGCCCATGCGGGCGATCGCCGGTGGCGAGTTCCACCAGCAGTTGCATGCTGCGCCGGCCGACCTCGCCGAAGTCCTGCTGGACCGTGGTGAGCGGCGGGATCATGAACGGCGCCTCGGGGATGTCATCGAAGCCGACCACGCTGACGTCGCCGGGTACGCCCCGGCCCGCCTCGTGCAAGGCGCGCAGGAGACCGAGTGCCATGTGGTCGTTGGCGCAGAACACCGCGGTGACGGACGGATCGGCGGCGAGCCGGCGGCCGGCTTCGTAGCCCGACCGGGAACTCCAGTCGCCGTCGAGCGCTTCGGGGGCGGGTGCGCCGGCGTCTGCCAACGCGTCTCGCCACCCCGCCCGGCGTTCGCGCGCCTCCGGCCACCCGGCCGGCCCGGCGATGTGATGCACCGTCGAATGCCCGAGCGCCAGCAGATGCCGGGTCGCCATGGCTGCTCCGGCGGTGTTGTCGACGCCGACCATCGGTACGCCGGAGGTGTGCCCGATGCCGACCCCGACCAGCGAGATGCCCGCCGGCACGGCGTCGAGCGCCTCGGCCGCCGAGTCCTTGGGCACGATCGCGACGATGCCCTCGACCGACTGCTCGCGCAATCGGTTGATGGCGTCGAGCACCGCCCGCCGGCCGAGCGCGTTGATGCTGGCGATGCTGACGAAGTAGCCCGCCGCCCGGGCCGCCTGCTCGATGCCGTAGACCATCGAGGCCGGGCCGAACAGCGTGCTGTCGAAGGTGACGATGCCCAACGTGTTGGAACGCCTGGTCACCAGGGTCCGGGCGGCCGAGTTGGGCTGGTAGTCCAGTTGCCGCATCGCCTCGAGCACCCGCTCGCGGGTCTCGGGGCGCACCTTGGTGTGGTCGTTGAGGACGCGCGAGACGGTCTGGTGCGAGACCCCGGCCAGGCGCGCGACATCCGTCATCACCGCGGACCGCGGTTGACTGGAACGGGCGCCGGCCATGACATTCCCCTCGGTGAACGACGTGTTGCGGGGGTGTTGCGCCCATAGTGTTAACGCTCACATCGGGTGTCGTCAACCCAAGTGGATCTTCCGTTACCGTCCCGTTTCCCGCTTGGTCCACTCCAGCCGTGTCCGATTTGGCCGATGACCACTCTGTCATCGGCCGACCTGCGAAAAGTTCGCCTGATCTTGGTGTTGGCGTCAACCTCCGTTGCAACCCGGGGGCCAGATTGCCGAGACATGGGAC
>JABFYB010000355.1 GCA_013361475.1 Hamadaea sp. | reverse complement strand
CCGAGTCCGTGCAGGTAGACGCGAGTGGGCCGGGTGCCGGGAAGCTCGACCCAGCGCAACCGCGAGCCGTCGGGGAGAACCTGAGCGCTATGCATAGCCGAGAAGATATCTCGAAGTCGAGGTATCTTGGCAAGAGGGTATGATGCTGATCATGCTCGAACTGGCGATCCTGGGTTTCCTCTACGACGAGCCGCTCCACGGGTACGACCTGCGCAAGCGGGTCGGCGCGTTGACCGGGCACGTCCGCCCGATCGCCGACGGCACCCTCTATCCACTGCTGAAGCGGATGGAGGCGGCCGGTCTCCTGAGCCGGGAACTTCAGCCGGGCAGCGTCGCGGCGCCCCGGCACATGCTCTCGCTGACCCCCGCCGGGCGAAAGGCGCTCCTCGAACGCCTGCGCGAACCGGACGAGCTGTTCATCACCGACGAGAACCGGTGGTTCACCGTGCTGGCCTTCCTCCGGCTGCTGGACGACCCGGCGGCGCAGGCGGCTGTGTTGCGGCGACGGCTGGAGTTCCTGACACAGCCGGCGAGCTTCTTCTGGGACGGCGATCGGCCGCTGCGGGCCGCGGACTTCGAGGATCCGTTCCGGCGTGGGCTGTTCACCATCGCGACGGCCACGTCGCGGACCGAGCTCACCTGGCTCCGGGAGACCCTGACCGAGTTGGAACGGCCTACCGGCCGGCGGCGGTGAGGTCGCGGTCGGCCACCGGCTCGGCCACGTCCGGCGGGCGGGGCGGATACACCCAGGCGACCATCACGACCGAGATGATCATCAGGAGGAACCAGGAGCCGAGCTTGCTCGGCGAGACGAGGTGCCAGCCGGCCGTCTGACTCGGATAGGACCAGGCGCGCGACCAGGTCGCGATGTTCTCGGCGAGCCAGATGAAGACCGCGACCAGCCCGAAGCCCAGCAGCAGCGGCATCCGCAGTCGCCGCCGGAAGATCCGGAAGTACATGACGCATCGCCCGAAGACGACCGCGACCACGGCGGTGATCACCCACCGTAGATCCACGATGTAGTGGTGGCTGAAGAAGTTCACGTAGATCGCCGTGGCCACCGCGACCGTCGCCCATTGCCGCGGATAACGCTCGAACCGCAGGTCGAACAGGCGATAGACGCGTACGAGGTAGGAGCCGACGGCGGCGTACATGAAGCCGGAGAAGAGCGGGACGTGGCCGAGCCGGAGCACCCCCGTCTCCTCGTACGCCCACGACCCGACCGCGGTCTTGAACAGTTCCATCCCGGTGCCGACGACGTGGAAGAGGATGACCACCCGCAACTCGCGTAGGGTCTCCAGACGCGCCGCCACCATGATGATCTGGATGACGACGGCGGCCAGTGTGAGCGCGTCGTTGCGGACGAGGGGTGCCGAATCGGGCCACCAGAGCCGGGCGGCGAAGATCACGGCCAGCATGGCCGCGCCGAAGACGCACGCCCAGGCCTGTTTCGCCGTGAACGCGACGAACTCGACCAGCCAGCTCCGCCAGCCGGTCGAGGACGTGCGGTCGAGCCAGTCGTGGACCCGCCGATCGAGGGCGCTTTCGGTGCTGGTCAGCGGGCTTTCGGGCACCCGACGGAGTGTAGCCGCCGGGCTGGGCGCTACTGGACCCAGAGGCGATAGGTGCCCGGGTGGCCGAGCGCCATGTTCGCCGGGGTGACGGTCTCGCAGTACCACTGGGTCCACTGGTGATTGGTGACGCCGGCCTGCCCGTAGTAGGAGCACTGGTCGGGCCAGCCGTAGAGGCCGGCTTGGGTCCAGGTCCCGGCGACGGCGGCCGTGGCGGCGGCGAAGATCAGGGAGGCGGAGAGGGCCGCGACGGCGGCTGCGCGGGCGAACGAAGTACGCATGGCCAGAACCTAGCCATTTCAGTAAAGAAACAGATCAGTTTCTTGGATATCTATATGAAGCCGGGTGGGGGATTCCGGGATAGGTCGGCGGGGGCTGGGCGTCTGAAGGGGTGGAGGGAGGTCGCATGGACGACGGGCGCGAACGGTTCGCCGAGTTCGCGCGGGTGCGTACGCCCGCGTTGATTCGGGCGGCGTACCTGCTCACGGGGGATCAGCATGCCGCTGAAGACCTCGTGCAGTCGGCACTGACCAAGGCGTACGCCCACTGGCGCCGGATCCGGCACGAGGATCCCGAGGGCTATGTGCGTACGGCGATGTATCGCGAGCAGGTCAGCTGGTGGCGACGCCGGTCCCGGCAGCGGCAGGTCGCCCCGACCTGGGCGTTGCCGGAGCGGCAGGCCGATCCGGCCGACCACGCCGGGCTGCGGCTGGCGATGCGGCAGGCGCTGCTGAAGCTGCCGCAGGCCCAGCGCGCGGTCATCGTCCTGCGGTACTACGAGGACCTCTCGGAGACGCAGGTCGCCGAGATCCTGGGCTGCTCGGTCGGGACCGTCCGCAGCCGGGCGAACCGTGCTGTCCATCGGCTGCGTGCGACGCTGCCGACGTTCGAGCCGCTCCAGGAGGTGCGGGTATGAACCAGTTCGACGACTTCCTCCGATCCACCCTGTCCGAGATCGCCGAGGAGGCAGTCCCAGTGAACCTCACCCAACGGGCCGTGGTCGCGGCCCGGCGCAAGCGCGTCACCACCCTCACGATCGCGGGGGTCGCGGTCGCCACGATTCTCATCGGTACGCCGATAGCCGTGGCCGCCGGTGGCGGGCCGACACCCGCCACGCCGTCGCCGTCCCCGTCGGCGCCCATCCCCTCCCCGTCCCAGCCGACGTCCGTCCCGTCCCCGTCCGGCTCGGTCCCGACGTCCGTCCCGTCCCCGTCCGGCTCGGTTCCGACGGCCGTCCCGTCCCCGTCGAAGCCTGGGCAGCCGACGCCGTCCGAGTCGGCCGGATCGCAGCCGTCGAACTTCCCGAGCCCGTCCCCGACGAGTGTGCGGCCGTCGCCGTCGAGCTGAACCCTCGGTGTGACGTTGCGCAGGTATCGCACGCCGGGATACCTGCGCGACGTCACAGTCGTCAGAGGCCGACCCGGCCCAGATACGCCAACAGCCGCCGATGCGGGGGAGTGTCCACACTGGTCGGCTGTGCCGGGCCGAACGCGCCCATCCGCCGGAACGGTTCGATGTCCATGCCTCGCATCGTGGTGAGCAGCCGGTCGCACGCGTCGTCGTCGACGAGGTCCGGCCGGCCGATCACCACGGCGAGGTCGGCTCCGTGCACGAGCAGTTCGGTGAGGTGGATCAACGCGGCCGCGGGTGCGGGCATCGGCCCGAACGACAGCTGCACCGTCCGGTCCAGGGCGTTCGGCTGATGCCAGGCGGCCTGGTCGAGCGCGTACGCGATGGCGAACGCGGCCCGGTGGTCGTCGCCCAGCCAGTCGTCGTGATGATCTCCGCCGGCCGGTACGCCGGTCAGCTCGGCGGCGAAGACGCGCATGCCGCCCACGAGGTGGTTCAGTTCGCCGCGTACGTCCCAGCCGGCGCACGGCGAGGGGTCGGTGAGCTGGGCGGGGGACACGCTGCGCACGATGCCGCCGGTCATGCCGAGGGCGGCGTCGATCTGGTCGATCACGGTCACGACGGCTCTAATGCAGTCAACAACTGCTTTAAGACGCTAGGTCTCCGCGATCACTAACGCAAGTGTGAGCTGCGTTAAGCTGAGGCCGTGGGAGAGCGGACGAAACGGCCCGGCGGGCGCAGCGCACGCGTACGCGCAGCGGTGCATCAGGCCGTTGCCGAGCTGGCCGCCGAACGTGGCTACGGTGCGTTCACCGTCGGCGACGTCGCAGCTCGGGCGCGGGTCGCCGATACGAGCATCTACCGCCGGTGGGGCAGTCTGGAGGCACTGAGCGCCGACGTCGCGCTCACCTGGCTGACGGAGTCGTCGCCGATACCGGACACGGGCAACCTGCGCGACGACCTGAGGGCGTACGCGGCGGGGGTGGCGCGGGACGTCAGCGGCCCGTCCGGGCTGGCCGTCTTGCGGCTGGTGATCGCGCTGGCGGCCGCTGGTGAACCCGGGATCGCCGCTCGCGACCGGTTCATCGCCGAACGCGGCGGCCAAATGCGGCAGATGCTGGACCGCGCCGCGGCTCGCGGTGAGCCGACGCCATCCACACTGGACATCGTGGATCATGTGCTCGCGCCGCTCTACGTACGCGTCCTGTTCGGGCTCGGCCCGCTCACGTCCGAGTACGCCGACGACCTCGTGGACCGGCTGCTGAGAGCGTGATGCTCAGAGGCAGACGTCCACGCCCAGCGTCCCCGTCGTCACCCGTTTGCGGAACGTCTGCGCGTCCTGAGCAGTCAGGTCGAAGCCGAGCACCCGTCCGGTGACGGAGCCGCCGGTGACCTGCATCCCGTCCGGATCGCCGGCCAGCCCGCCGACGGTACGCACCGCCGCCGCCCGCCCGTCGCGATTCGCCGCCGCGGTGCGCTCGTCGGCGAACGTCATTCCGGCGTACGCCACGGTCGGTGACGTCACCGCGGTGAGCTGCGCCTGCGGGGCGGTGAACGGGCCGCTGAACAGGGTGCGTACCGCCTGGAGCTGGGCTGGAGTGGCACGGCCCTTGCTGATCAGACGGTCGAGCGCCTGGCACGCGGCCGACCCGACCGACACCGCGGCCGTCCGCACGTGGCGGGAGGCGACGGCGGTCAGGAGCGGGGTCAGCGCTTCGGCGCGGCTGAGCGGGCGGGGCGCGCCGGCGAGCACCGCGCGGACCGCCGCCGGGTCGGGTGCCGCGACGAGCAGCCCGCGTTTGGTGTCGACGCCCATCGCGCGAGCCGAGATCGTCCACATGCGAGTCGGGTCGATGGTTCCCGTGTAGACGGGCCCATCGGCGCGATAGCCGGCCTGGGTCAGCCTGTCCGGCAGACCGGCGAGCGCGCCGTCGCCGTAGTGCAGGATGGTCATCGAGGGCTTGCCGGGCTGCCACACGTCCAGCTCCCAGTCCGCGTCGGCGGACCGGATGCCCAGATCGCGCTGCAGCGCGTCGTCGACGTCGAGCAG
>JABFYB010000151.1 GCA_013361475.1 Hamadaea sp. | reverse complement strand
ATCGCCCGCCGTGCCGACCAGATCACGGATACGCATGCTTCCCGGCGGCGAGAAGCATGCATATCCGTGATCTGGTGCCAAAAGCCAACGAGGTTAGACGAAGTCCCAGAACGGGCCGGTCTTCGGGAAGCTCCGCGAACAGCCGGAGCAGCCCGCGGAATCGTCGCTGAAGATCAGCGCCGACCGGCATTCCGGGCAGGCCATGCGGTCGGTGAACGCCGCGGTCTCGTCGGTGAACGGCGACAGCGGCGCGGCCGGGCGAGTGGCGAGGACGAACTGGGACGGCCCGAGCCAGCCCTTGCCGAGGCCCTGGGTCGCCGCCTCCATGCCTTGGACGAGCGGGCGGGCGTACCGGGCGACCTGCTCGGGCACCCGGCTCTCCCAGCGGCGGAAGTTGTTGGCGCTGGCGCCCAGCCGGGTCTGGAACCCGAGCCCGGTCAGCCGTTCCCGGACGGCGTCGAGCTGGAAGTTGAAGTATTTCTCGTCGGTCGCGCCGGTGATCAGCGGTTCGGCCGACCAGATCTGCCGGAGGCGGCCGGTCGCCGCACCCCGGACGAGGCCGAGCAGATGGTGTTTGATCGGCACGTCGACGAGCCAGGCGGCGCGGACGATCCGGCCCATCTCGCCGAGCGCGTGGTCGACGTCGGGCAGGTGGTGCAGGACGCGTACCACCATGGCGCTGTCGAAGGCCAGATCGGCGAAGGGGATGGCGTTGAGGTCGCAGCGGACGAGTCCGAGCCGGCCGGACTCGACCGCTTCGGGGTGCCGCCGGGCGGCGTTGGTCAGGTTCGTCGCGGAGTAGTCGAGGATCACCGCGCGCTCGGCCTGCGGGAGGTAGTAGCCCGCGTTGCGGCCGTACGCGCCGCCGAGGTCCACGAACCACCGGTACGCCCCGAGCCGGGGCACGAGTCGCCGCAGCGCCCGGTCCTCGGCCCACAGTTCGTATCCCCGGCCTTCCCAGTACTGCTGGTAGTCGTAGCCGTTGGCGTCGTAGTCGATGGTGGGGAAGCCGGTGGCGGAGGACGAGTCGGCCTGGGTCATGGCGCCATCCTATGCGGACAATGCGGACAATGGTGGTGAAACTGGAGCGGGAATCGTCGCCGGGGCGGTGTCGGCGCTGCTCAGCACCACCGCCACCCGTTCGCCGGCGGCCGGGCGACCGGTGTCCAGGAGGTACGCGTACGCGCAAGCGGCCACGTCGTCCACGGCGATCCGGCGTTCGTGCCACAGATCGTGGCGGGCGACCGCGCAGAGTTCGGCCGAACTGACCGCCTCGACGACGCGTACGTGGCCGGCCAGCGCGGCGCTGATCCCGGCGGCCAGCGCGGTGGCCCGTTCCGGCACGATGACGGTGTCGAGCTGCCCGAGGGTCTGCGTCCACAGTTCCAGCCCGACCGTGCCCGCCCCGGCGACGAGCTGCGCCCAGCACTCGGGGCTGAGCCCGGGACAGTGCATCGCGCCGGTCGCCAGGGCGTGCCGCTCCGCCTCGAGCTGGGCGTCGGCGAGCGTACCGTCCACTGTGATCGTGGTGGACGCGTTCGCCGCCGGGGAGGGCTTGCCCGAGCCGCCGGGAGTGCGGTCAAGCGAGGCGGGAGCGAACACCGTCACGGGTAGGTCGAGCCGCCGCGCGACGTGGACGACGGCTGCCGCCACCGCCGGGGTGTACGCCGCCACCAGCCCGGCGTCGGGATCGAACGCCCGCCGCTCCAGGCCGGCGATGACCTGATTGAAGACGCCCCGGACGGGATAGCCGCCGGCGTGCTGCAGTTGCTCCAGCTTCAGCATCACGGTGGCCGGGAAGATCCCCGGCTCCACCAGCGTCAGCGGCGTGTGCCGGACGACGTGGCGGGTACGCGCGGCCGCCGCCTCGACGTCGTTACGGGTGACCATGCCGGTTGCGATCACGGTGGCTACCATGCCCTTGCCTTCATGCCCTTGCCTTCATGCCCTGCAGGACGCCGCCCACTCGACGGGAAGTTGTCGATGTCGTGCGGAGGCGGCACTGGCTACAACGCGACTACCAACTCGTCGGCAACGGCATTCCCTCGGCGTACCCGGCGGCCGACTGCACGCCGACGATCGCCCGCGCGTGCAGTTCGCCGAGCGTCCGGGCGCCGGCGTAGGTGCAGGCACTGCGTACGCCCGCGACGATCTCGTCCAGCAGGTCCTCGACACCCGGCCGGTGGGGATCGAGATACATCTTCGCGGTGGAGATGCCTTCCTCGAAGACCGCCTTGCGCGCCCGGTCGAACGCGGAGTCCTCGGCCGTCCGCGCGCTGACCGCCCGGGCCGACGCCATCCCGAAGCTCTCCTTGTACCGCCGTCCCTCGACGTCGGTGTAAAGATCGCCGGGCGACTCGTAGGTGCCGGCGAACCAGGAGCCGATCATCACGTTGGCCGCGCCGGCCGCCAGCGCGAGCGCCACGTCACGCGGATGGCGTACGCCGCCGTCGGCCCAGACCGTCTTGCCCAGGTCGCGGGCGGCGGCCGCGCAGTCGAGGACGGCCGAGAACTGCGGTCGCCCCACTCCGGTCATCATGCGGGTGGTGCACATCGCGCCCGGTCCCACCCCGACCTTGAGGATGTCCGCGCCGGCTTCGACCAGGTCGCGTACCCCTTCGGCGGTCACGACATTGCCCGCCACGACCGGAACGGCCGGATCGAGCGCGCGAACCGCGCGCAATGCGTTGATCATGCGTTCCTGATGCCCGTGTGCGGTGTCCACGACCAGGGTGTCCACGCCCGCGTCGAGCAACGCGCGGGCTTTGCCCGCGACGTCGCCGTTGATGCCGATCGCCGCCGCGATCCGCAGCCGCCCCTTCTCGTCCAGCGCGGGCCGGTACAGCGTCGCGCGCAACGCGCCCTGCCGGGTCACGATCCCGACCAGGCGTCCGTCGTGGTCGACCACCGGGGCCACCTTCCGGCGCGCGGCCGACAACGTGTCGAAGGCGGTACGCGGATCGGCGCGGACGTCGACGGTCAAGGGGTCGACGGACATGACATGGCGCAGTTGGGCGAACCGGTCGACGCCCACGGTGTCGGTCTCCGTGACGATACCGACCGGACGTCGATCGCCGTCGACGACGACGACCGCGCCGTGGGCGCGCTTCGGAAGCAGGTGGATGGCGTCGCCGACGGTGTCGGTCGGGCCGAGCGTGATCGCCGTGTCGTGCACGAGATGACGGTCTTTGACCCAGCCGATCACCTCGGTCACGACGTCGATCGGGATGTCCTGCGGGATGACGACCAGGCCGCCTCGTCGCGACACCGTCTCGGCCATCCGCCGCCCGGCCACCGCGGTCATGTTCGCCACCACGATCGGGATCGTGCAGCCGGTGCCGTCGCTGGTGGACAGGTCGACCTCCAGCCGCGAGCCCACATCGGACCGGCTCGGGGCCATGAAGACGTCGTTGTAGGTCAGGTCGTTGGCGGGCGTCGCACCGCTGAGGAACCGCATGCCCTCATGCTAGGGAGAGGCGCTCACCACGTCCGGGTTTCCGACCTCGCGGGCGATCTTCTCCAGCGTGGCCTTGGCCGACGCGCAGACCTCGTCGAACCGCCGGTACGCCTGGAAGACGAGCGCCGCCCCGTTGACCGCGGCCGTCCGGGCCTGCTCGAAGAGCTGCTCGAACTGCACCCAGTCGCCGTATTGCCCGGCGGCCGAGGCGACCGCGGGGATCAGCTTGCCGGCGTCGACGAGGTGCTGGTTGCCCCGCCGGATGACCCCGTCGACCTCGGCGACCTGGCTGTCCAGCTTCTCCAACGCGGCGGTCGTCGCCACCGAGGCGGCCCGGATCCGGGCCAACCGGGCGCGCGCGGAGGTCAGGTCGACGCCCGCGCTGCCGCTCGCCGGACCGGCCCAGTGCCCGGTCAGCTCCCGTTGGGTGGCGGTGACGATCTGGTCCGCCTCGTCCACGGTCTCCGGGCTCTCCAGCAGGGCGGCGTATGCCTCGTCGAGTTCGGTCACCGAAACTCGGGTGGTCAGCGCGGCCGCCGCCGTCACCAGACGATGGAGGTGATCGATGGAGTCGGGTTCGACCGGCAGCCGGTGCAGGTCCGAGCCCACGCCGTAGAGGCGTTTCATCGTCTCGCGCGGAATGATCACAGCTTCCACCTCGACGGGTCGGTGTTCGGAACCGGCGCCTCCGCGCGATCCTCCACGATGTCGCGGGTCAGCCGGTTGGTCTCCCGATCGGTCTGCTCATAGTCCTGGGCCGAGCGCACGAGGGCGTCGCCGATCTCCTGCAACTCGACCGCCGACCGGCGCAGTTCCTCGGTGACCGCGGTGAGGCAGGTGGACATGCCGGCCGCCACATCGGAACCCTCGGCTCCCGCGGCGTTCGGATCGGCCGGGATGTCCAGCCGGCTCAAGGTGTCCCAGACCGGCAGGAGGACGGCCCGGGACTGGTCGCTCAGCTCGCGGCCGACCAACCGCAGCCGCCCCGTATCGACAGTGATGGGTTCCGTCACACCGGCAGGCTAACCGGTGCCGAACCCCTGCCGACACCCCCTGTGGATAACCCCGGGGGGGTCAGGAGATGGTGCAGATGACGGCGCCGGCCTGGACCACTTCGCCGACCGCCGCCGTCAGGCCGGAGATCGTGCCCGCCTTGTGCGCGGTCAACGGCTGCTCCATCTTCATGGCTTCGAGCACGACGACGGGATCACCCTCGGCGACCTCGTCGCCGTCGGCCACGACGATCTTCACGATGGTGCCCTGCATCGGCGCCGTCAGCGAGTCGCCACCGGCGGCCGCCGAATGCCCCTTCTTCGCGCCACCGCGCTTGGGCGCCGCCTTGGCCCCACCCGCGGCGGGGGCCACCGAGCCCAGTCCGGCCGGCAGGCGTACCTCCAGGCGCTTGCCGTCCACCTCGACCACCACGGTCGTGCGCTCCTCCGCGGAGGCCTGGACGCCCGCCGCGGCGGTGAACGGTTCGACGGTGTTGGACCACTCCGTCTCGATCCATCGCGTGTGGACGGAGAACGGCTCGCCGGTGAAGGCGGGGTCGCGGACGATGAGCCGGTGGAACGGCAGCACGGTGGCCATGCCGTCGACCACCATCTCGTCGAGTACGCGACGCGACCGCTCCAGCGCCTCGGCCCGGCTGGCGCCGGTCACGATCACCTTGGCGAGCAGCGAGTCGAAGTTGCCGCCGATGACGCTGCCGGACTCGATCCCGGTGTCCACCCGTACGCCCGGCCCGGCGGGCAGGTGCAGCGCGGTGACCGTGCCGGGGGCCGGGAGGAAGCCGCGACCCGGGTCCTCGCCGTTGATCCGGAACTCGATGCTGTGTCCCCGCGGCCGGGGGTCCTCGGTGAACCGCAGCGGCTCGCCGTCGGCGATCCGGAACTGCTCCCGGACCAGGTCGAGACCGGTGGTCTCCTCGCTGACCGGGTGCTCCACCTGCAGCCGGGTGTTGACCTCGAGGAACGAGATGGTGCCGTCCTGGCCGACGAGGTACTCGACGGTGCCCGCGCCGTGGTAGTCCGCCTCGCGGCAGATCGCCTTGGCCGACTCGTGGATCGCCCGGCGCTGGTCGTCGGTGAGGAACGGGGCCGGCGCCTCCTCGACCAGCTTCTGGTGGCGGCGCTGGAGCGAGCAGTCCCGGGTGCCGACGACGATGACGTTGCCGTGCTGGTCGGCCAGCACTTGGGCCTCGACGTGGCGCGGCCGGTCGAGGTAGCGCTCGACGAAGCACTCGCCCCGGCCGAAGGCCGCGACCGCCTCACGGGTGGCCGACTCGAACAGATGCGGGATCTCCTCCAGCGTCCGGGCCACCTTCAAGCCGCGGCCGCCACCGCCGAAGGCCGCCTTGATCGCGACGGGCAGGCCGTACTGCTCGGCGAAGGTGATGATCTCGGCCGCGTCCTTGACGGGTTCGGGCGTACCGGGGACGAGGGGCGCGCCGGCGCGCTGAGCGATGTGCCGGGCGGTCACCTTGTCGCCGAGGTCGCGGATCGACTGCGGGGTCGGCCCGATCCAGGTCAGCCCGGCGTCGAGGACGGCCTGGGCGAAGTCGGCGTTCTCGGACAGGAACCCGTAGCCGGGATGGACGGCGTCGGCGCCCGCCTTCGCGGCGACCTCGATCAGCTTGTCGATCCGCAGATACGTGTCGGCCGCCGTCTCACCGCCCAGCGCGTACGCCTCGTCGGCGAGCTTGGCGTGCAGCGCGTCCCGGTCGGACTCCGCGTAGACCGCCACGCTGCGCAGGCCCGCGTCCCGGCAGGCGCGGATGACGCGTACGGCGATCTCGCCCCGGTTGGCGATCAGCACTGTCCTCATGGGCCGCAGTCTAAACGGCCGTTCACTTCCGCGGTCTGTGCAATCGCTCACCGAAGCTACCGGCGGGTGCTACCGGCTGGTTGGAAAAGTTTGAGTATTACGCTTGGGACATGTCGACGACGCGGCTCATGATTCTCGGACTGGTCAACTGGATGGAACCGGTCCACGGCTACGACGTACGCCGTGAGCTGCTCAGTTGGAACGCGGACAAGTGGGCGAAGATCCAGCCGGGATCGATCTACCACGCCCTGAAGAAGATGACCGAGGAAGGCCTGCTCGAAGAGGTCAGCACCGAACAGGTGGGGGCCCGGCCGGAACGCACGACCTACAAGATCACCGTACGCGGCAAGGACGCCTTCGAGAACATGCTGCGGGAGCAGTGGTGGGAGATCCAGACCGGCAGCGACCCGTTCACCGCCGCGTTCGCCTTCCTGCCCGCGTTGCCGCGCAAAGAGGCCGTCGCCGCGTTACGCCACCGCGGCCGCATGCTCTCGGTCACCACGCAAGGGCTGCGCGACATGATCGCGACCGGGCGGACGGACATCACCAAACCGGTGCACGTCCAGTGGATGTTCGAGCTGTGGATCGCCCGCGCCGAAGGCGAGGTCGCCTGGTGCGAACGGGTCGCCGACCTTATCGAATCCGGCGTCTCCTACATGCCCGGCACCAGCCCCGAGGTCGACGAGGAGGCGGGGTGGAAGGCGTACCGGGACAAGATCGCCGAAGCCGAGGGCTCGTGAGCGACTGTCGCGTTGTAGGCATTATTCAAACTTGACCGCTCGCGTCATAACGCGATACTGTTCGCGCCATGATGATCGAGACCCATGGGCTGAAGAAGTCCTTCCGGTCGCGCCAGGGTCGGGAGACGAAGACGGTCGAAGCCGTCCGGGGAGTCGACCTCGCGGTCGCGCCGGGCGAGATCTTCGGCTTCCTCGGTCCCAACGGCGCGGGCAAGACCACCACTTTGCGCATGCTCGCCACCCTGATCACGCCGGACGGCGGCTCGGCGGTTGTCGCCGGCGCCGACCTGCGGCGGGATCCCGGCGAGGTGCGCCGCCGCATCGGCTACGTGGCCCAGGGCGGCAGCACGTGGGACGAGTCGACCGGGCGCGAGGAGCTGATCCTGCACGCCCGGATGTACGGCGTCGGCAAGGCCGAGGCGAAGCGCCGGGCCGCCGCCGTCCTCGACGCCTTCCAACTCTCCGAATACGCCGACCGCAAGTGCAAGACGTACTCGGGCGGCCAGCGCCGGCGCGTCGACATCGCGCTCGGCATCATCCACCAGCCGAAGATCGTCTTCCTCGACGAGCCGACCACCGGCCTCGACCCCCAGAGCCGGGCGCACATGTGGGACGAGGTACGCCGCCTCCGCGACGAGGGCATGACGGTCTTCCTGACGACGCACTACCTCGAGGAGGCCGACGCCCTCTGTGACCGCATCGCGATCATGGACAACGGCCAGGTCGTCGCGGAGGGCACGCCCGACGCGCTCAAGCAGGAGATCTCCGGCGACGTGGTGAACATCGGGCTGACCGACGTCACGCGGGGCGCGGAGCTGCTGGGTAGCGCCGAGTTCGTCCGCAAGCTCGAGACCACCGAGGACGCCCTGCGCCTCTACGTCGACGAGGCGGGCAGCGCCATTCCGCTGATCCTGCGGTCGCTCGACGGCGGCGGAGTTCCGATCGGGACGATCGAGCTGCACCGTCCGAGCCTCGACGACGTGTTCCTCACCAAGACCGGCCGTACTCTTCGGGAGAGCTGACGATGAAGATCCTCCGCGACACGTGGCTGGTCTTCAGCCGCCAGATCCAGCTCCTGCTGCGCAACCCGGTCTGGGTGATCGTCGGCGTCGTGCAGCCGCTGCTCTACCTGCTGCTGTTCGCGCCACTGCTCAAGCCCGCTCTGGGCGTACGCACCAACGCCGAGGCGTACCAGGTGTTCGTGCCCGGCCTGCTGGTCATGCTGGCCATCTTCGGGGCGCTCTTCTCCGGCTTCGGCCTCATCGCCGAGATGCGCGCCGGAGTCATCGAGCGCAGCCGCGTCACTCCGGTCAGCCGGCTGGCGCTGATGCTGGGCCGGTCGCTGCGAGACGTCGTCACGCTGCTCGTCCAAGGCGTCATGATCACCGTGATCGCGCTGCCCTTCGGGCTCTCCGTCGAGCTGCAGAACGTGCTGGTGGCGTACCTGATGCTGGGGCTCATCGCGATGTTGTGCTCGGCCGTCTCGGCGGCGGTCGCCCTCAAGGTACGCAGTGAGGACGCCCTCGCCCCCCTGCTCCAGACGGTCAGCCAGCCGATCCTGCTGACCGCCGGCATCCTGCTGCCGCTGGCGTTCGCGCCGCAGTGGCTGAAGAACGTCGCCAAGTGGAATCCGTTCTCCTGGGCGGTCGACGGCGTACGCGATCTGTTCAACGGTCATCCCGGCACCGATCACGTCTGGCAGGGTCTGACCATCGTTCTCCTCCTCACCGTGCTCGCCGTCGTCTGGGCGGCCCGGGAGTTCGCCAAGTCCGTCCGCTGATCCAGCGCCCGGCGGTGACCCCGCCGACCTCGGGGTTACCGCCGGGTTGGGTCGCACACGGCACCGCATTTTGCGCCGCGGGGTAATGTGCCCTGCGGCGCTTCTGCGTCCACCGACACGGGCTCGACAGGGCCGCTCTGGGGAGGGTCAAGATGCGGTGGCATGCCAAAACTGTGCTGGTCACGGCGATCGTGGCGGCCTTGGTGCTGCCTGCCGCGCCCGCCGGGGCGGCGGACGCGACGCGGTCCGCGCAGTGGTGGCTGAGCACTTTGAAGGTGGCCACCGCACACAAGATCACCCAGGGTCGCGGCGTCACCGTCGCCATCATCGACACCGGCGTCTTCGTCCATGAGGACTTGAAGGACCGTGTACTGACGGGCATGGACTACACGTCCGCCGCGGGGGGCAACGGTCAGGTCGACACCGACGGCCACGGCACCTTCATCGCCGGGCTCATCTCCGGCCGGGGCCACGGCACCGGGCTGGGCCTGCTGGGCGTCTCACCGAGCGCGCGCATCCTGCCGCTGCGGGTCGCCGTCGACCGGTCGCACTGGCCGACCGACGACACGGTGGCCAAGGCCATCGCGTACGCCCGGAAGAAGGGCGCGAAGATTATCCACCTCCCGGCGTACCAGGGTGATCAGGCGACGATGGACGCGGTGGCGAAGGCGGTCGCGGCCGGGGTGATGGTGGTCGCCGCGACCGGGAACACCACGTACGACAAGCAGATCATCCCGCCCGCGTCCTGGCCGGGCGTCGTGGCGGTCACCGGGGTCGACAAGTCCGGCAAGTTCGACCCGCTCTACGTCGCGGGCGCCAAAGTGGACTTCGCCGCTCCGGGCTCCGGGATGATCAGCGTGGACAAGGTCGCGGGCAAGTACGTCACCCCGGTGTCCACCGGGACCGCCAGCGCGATCACCGCCGCCGTGGCGGCGCTCGTCTGGGCGAAGTACCCCAAGATGAAGCTCGCCGAGGTGTTGCAGGCGATGCAGAAGGGCGCGACCGACAAGGGCGCGAAGGGCAAGGACAACCAGTACGGCTACGGCGTCGTGAACGCCGCGAACTCGCTGACGGCCGCCCAGGTGATCGCGTCGCCCTCGCCGTCGGCCAGCCCGTCGCCGAGTCTCAGCCCCAGTCCGTCCGAGGAGGCCGTCCCGACCGAGACGGCAGCCGCGGAACCGGTCGCCGACACCAAGGACACCGGCGGCTCGATGATGCCGGTCTTGGGCATCGGCGGCGGCCTCGCCTTCCTGCTCCTCCTCGCGGCCGGCGTGGTCCTGCTGCTCAAGCGCGGTCAGGGCGGCGGCTCACCCGCACTCGCGGGAGCGGGCGCACCGGCCCCGCCGCCCTCGCCGTGGGCACCGCAGCAGGTGCAGCTACCCGCGCCGGTGGCCGTCCAGCCGCCCACACAGAGCTACCAGTCACCGGTCCCGTCGGGCTATCAGCAACCGGTCCCGGCGACCTTCCCGTCGGCTCAGCCGACTTATCAACAGGCCGGCCAGCCGAGCCATCAGCCGGCTGAACCGGGCTATCACCAGCCGACCCAGCCGGTCCCGTCGCAGTACCCGCCGACGCAGAGTCCGCACGCCGCGACCCAGCCTGTCCAGCCGCAATACTCGCCCACGCCGAGTCCGCAAGCCACGACCCAGCCGGTTCCGTCGCAGCGAGCCGCCGACCAGACGCAGCAGCTTCCCGTGCAGCGCCCGCAGCAACCCGCTCCGCAGCAGTACCCGCAGCAGGTTCCGGCCGACCCGCCGATGACGAACCGGTCGCCGGTGGACGCGGAGGCGCTGAATCAGCCGACGGTCACGATGCCGCGCCCGCGCTTCGCGTTCCCGGGCGACACGGCCGACGGCAGCCAGCCGAGCATCTACGACACCGCGTACTTCCCGGCGGTGGAGAAGCGGGACGAGCCGCACTGAGGTGGTCAAGGTCATAAGCGGCCTGGCCGTTCGACCCACTGAGGTTTGGATTCCCGCTGCGTAGCGTGGATTCGTGCCCCACCTGCTCCGCGATCGTGTCACCTGGCTCACCTACGCCCAACTCGGGGCATGGGGCTATTTCCTCTACGGGTTCGGGCCGATCGTGCCGCTGCTGCGGGACGAGAACCACGTCTCCAGTGCGGTCGCCGGGTTGCACAGCACCGCGATGGCCGCCGGGTCCATGATCGGTGGCGCCGTCGCGCCATTCCTGTTGCGCCGGTTCGGCCGTGGGAACGCCATCTGGGCCTCGCTCGGCGGAGTCGTCGCCTGCGTCGTGGCCTTCGCCGCACTGCACGGGCTCGCGTACACCCTGCCGTTGGCGGGCGTCATCACGATCTTCGGCATCGTGCTGGTCACAGGCGTGGTCGCCGCGCTCAACGAGCGGCACGGCGCGGCCGCCCCGGCCGCGATCACCGAGGCCAACGCGGCCGCCACCGGCGCCGGGCTCGTCGCCCCGTTCGTCATCGGGCTCACCGTCAGTGCGGGTGCGGGGTGGCGGCCCGGCCTGCTGTCCCTGGTCGCGGTGATCGGGGCGCTCGCGCTGGCCGCCTTCGCTTTCCGCGTACGCCTCCCGGCCGGTGAAGTCGTCGCCGGACCGGGCCGGGGACGGCGGCGGCCGCTCGGGCGGGCGTACCAGTTGGCCTGGATCATGATGGCGGTGACCGGATCGGTCGAGGCCGGCCTTTCACTGTGGGCCGCCGACCTGCTGCGCGACCGGGACGGCATGAGCGCGGGCGCGGCCGCCCAGGCGATCTCGGCCATCGTCGCCGGGATGTTCCTGGGCCGGTTCGTCGGCGCGCGGCTGTCCCTGCGGATCGCGCCGCTCCGGCTCTACTTCACCGCCCTGATCACCAGCGCGGCCGGCTTCGCCGTGTTCTGGACGACGACGACCCCGGCCGTCGCCGTGGCCGGGTTGCTGCTGCTCGGGCTGGGCAACGCCATGCACTATCCGATCGCCATCGCGTTGGCCCTCAAGATCGCCCCCGATCAGCCCGACCGGGCGGCGGCGGTCGCCTCCTACTCGATGGGGATCAGCTTCGGGGCCGGCCCGCTCGTGCTCGGCGCCGCGGCCGACCTCGTCGGCGTACGCCTCGCCTTCCTGATCGTGCCGCTCCTGCTGATCGCCGCCGGGGCCTTGGCGTGGCGGCTGGGCCACGTCATGCTGCGGCCCGCCGCCCTGGCCGTGCTCGAACCCCAACCGGCGTAGCCCGCCTCGGGCGCTGGATCAGGGTTCCGGGTCGAATCTTGGCCCAAGACTCGACCGAGAACCCTGATCCAGCGCGGAGAGCGGCCGCGGGGCGGTCAGCGCTTGCGGGCGAGTGTGAGGCCGTCCCCGACGGGCAGCATCACCGGCTCGACGCGCTTGTCGGCGGCGACCATGTCGTTGAAGGCGACGATGGCGGCGGTCGCCGAGTTCTGCTCGGCGGGCGGGTCGATGACGGTGCCGCCGCGCAGCACGTTGTCCACCACGATGAGGCCACCGGGTCGCATGCGGGGGACGAGCGCCTCCCAGTAGCCCGGGTAGCCCTCCTTGTCGGCGTCGATGAACGCCCAGTCCAGGTGCGGCTCGGTGGGCAGTTGGTTCAGGCCCTCCTGCGCCGGACCCAGCCGCAGCTCGATCCGGTCGTCCACGCCCGCCCGCTCCCAGTAGCGCTGGGCGATCGCGGTGTACTCGGCGGAGATGTCGAAGCAGATCAGGCTGGAGCCCGGCGGCATACCCCGGGCCACGGCGAGGCTGGACAGGCCGGTGAAGGTGCCGACCTCCACCGCCGTACGCACGTCGAGCAGCCGGGCGAGCAGCGTGAAGAACGACGCCTGCTCCGGCGAGATCTGCATTCCGGAGAGCGAGCCGAGCGCGGCCTGCGTCTCCTCGATCAGCTCGGCGACCAGGTCGTCGGGCGGGGTTCCGTGTGCCACCAGATAGTCGTGCAGCTCGGCATCGAGCGTGATGGAACGCTTGCTCATGAACGCCTCCACAGGGACATGACTGTCAGGTCCAGCCGGCCCAGCAGATGCCGCAGCACCGGCAGGGACAGTCCGATGATCGTGCTGGGGTCGCCCTCGATCCGCTCCACGAAGGGGCCGCCGAGACCGTCCATCTTGAACGCTCCGGCCACCCCGAGCGGCTCGCCGCTGTCCACGTACGCGTCCAGCTCGGCGTCGCTGATGTCGGCGAAGTGCACCACGGTGGAGGCGACCTCCTCGACCGCGCGGCCCCCCGCCAGGTCGATCAAGCAGTGCCCGGTGTGCAGTACGCCGTTCCGCCCGCGCATGGCCTGCCAGCGCTTACGTGCCTCCTCGGGTCCGTCCGGCTTACCCAGGATCTCGTCGTCGAAGGCGAGGAGCGAGTCGCAGCCGAGAACCAGCGTCTGGCCGGCGGGCAGCCCGTCGCCGAGTTCACCGGAGCGGATGCGGGCGGCGACCGCGTTGGCCTTGAGCCGGGCGAGCGTGGCGCACAGCGTCTCCGCGCTGGTCGCCTCCACGGCCTCCTCGTCGACCCCGCTGACCACGACGTACGGGTCCATTCCGGCGGCGGTCAGCAAAGTCAGGCGGGCCGGGCTGGCCGAGGCGAGGACGAGGTTCATGCGCTCAGGCTAACCGCCGGGCGGCCGCCGTTCAGCGGGGCAGGCCGGACTCGCGCCAGCCACGCGGACGGCCGGGCAGGCCGCTGGCCCACCAGGCGCTGCGGGGCGACCCGGCCGCCGGAGTGGCCGGCGAAGCCGTGCTCAGCAGCGCGCCGACGAGCGCCGCGACCTGCTCGGCCGTCGGATTTCCGCGAACCACGGTGATCACCGGGGATTCGGCGTACGCGCTCGTCATGTCCCTCATTCTGCCCGGACGCGCCCGGTCTGGTGACTGCGATCCCGATCACAGGCGAAGGGCGCGCTCCCCGTGGGGAACGCGCCCTTCGAACGGCGTACGCGGTCAGCCGGAGACTTCGGTGCCGTCGTCCTCGGAGCCACCCGGCGTGGTCGTCGTGGTGGTGTCCTGCGGAACGGTGACCGTGGTGTCCGTGCCGGGAACGTAGACCTGCGGGTCCGTCCGGACCTGCGTGTTGGTGTCGATCGGCGTTTCCTGCGTGGTGCCCGGCGCCTGCGTCATCACGTTGTCGACGCTCTTCGCCGTCGCCGCCGAGTACGCGTCCGCCGAGCCGTAGTTGGCGCTGATGATCGTGGCCGCCTCGGACAGCGTGCCGGTGCCGGTGCCGTGGTCGAACAACCGGTTGAGCGTCACCTGGCGGATCTCGGCGTGCCGCTGCAGCGCCTCGATGAACTCGGTGAAGCCCTGGTTGGTGTAGACGTCGCCGACGGCCAGTTCGGCGGCCACCTTGTCGCGGTGGGGCAGGTAGTTCTGCTCCAGTTCAGCCTGCAGCGACTTGGCGAACGAGTCCAGATCCTTGACGTTGATCTGGATGTCCTTGTAGTCGCTGATGAACTGCGACGGGCGGTCCTCCGGGGGCAGGTTGTGGTAGAGCTTCGGGTCGTACAGCAGCTTGTCGTTCGGATCCGTCATGGTCACACCTCCGTCGCTCGGATAGCAGTCATGGTCGTGGGCCGTTCGGCCCCGTGGGGGGCGGCGGACCGGCCGGCGGGCCGGTCGACCGCCGTGGGCGCAGGGCCAGGAACAGCACCAGCGCGATGATCGCCAGCAGGACGACGCCGCCGACGCCCAAGCCGACCAGCAAACCGACGTTGCCGGTCGAGGGCGGCTCGGCCGCGGCCTCGGACGGCCGCGGGCTGAACGTGGGCAGCGGGCTCGCCTTGCTCGGGCTCGCCGACGGGGCCACCTCGGCCGTCAGCGCCTTGATCGGGTCGATCGCGCCGAAGCCGTACTCCGGGTCGCGGCCGGGCGTCCCTTTGTCGGTCGCGGTGGCCTCCAGCCGGTGCAGCACCTCGGCCGCGGTCAGCTGGGGAAACTTCGACCAGACCAGGGCGGCCACCCCGGACACGATCGCGGTCGCGTCACTCGTCCCGGTGCCGTAGCGCCAGATGCCGCCGCGGCTGTCGCTGTAGATGGTCTTCGCCGGCGCGGACAACTCGACCTCGTCGCCGGTGACCGACGTCGAAAGGTGGTTGCCCTGCTGGTCCAGTCCGCCGACGGCGACCGCCCAGGGGTACCGGCCCGGTACCTGGACGCCGTTGTCGTGCGCGTCGGTGTTGCCGGCCGCGGCGAAGATCAGCACCCCTGCGGCCTGCGCTTCGTTGACCGCACGCAGGGTCTCGATGTCGCCCACCGACTGCGAAATGTTGATGATCTTCGCGCCGTGCTGGACGGCCCAGCGGATGCCTTCGGCGACCGGCACGTCACCACCCTCGACAGCGGCCGAGCCCTTGCCGACGCTCATCCGGATCGGCAGGATCTTCGCCTTGGGGGCGATCCCGAGCGCGCCGTCGCGGTTGTTGGCGCCGTGGCCGTGCGCGGCGATGATCCCGGCCATGCCGGTGCCGTGCCCGTCGTCGTCGGCGCGGCCGTTGCCGGTGCCGCCCTTGATGACGTCGACTCCATTGAGGACGTTACCGGTCAGGTCGGGGTGATCGGCCACACCGGTGTCGATCACGGCCACGGTGATGCCCTGGCCCTGTGCGATCTGGTGGGCCTGGGCGATCTTCAGGAAGCCGAGGTGCCACTGCTTGGCGCGGATGGCTTCGCCGTGCGCCGCGGCCGGCGTGGCGGACGCGAGAACGGCCGAAGCCGCCAGCGCCGCCAGCGCCGACCGGTGCAGCAACCTCACCAGCGGCCGCCGATCGCGGGACCGGGGTCGATGGGACCGCTGTCGCCAGGGGCGTCGACGATCGGGTTCACACCCTCGGCGACCTCCCACGGGTTGTCCGGGTCCCACTCGTTGGCGTGCTCGTCGTCGCCGCGCTTGCCGCGGCCGCCGGCGCCCGCGCCGACCATGCCCGCGCCCCGGCTACCGGCGACACCGGCACCGCCGCGACCTCCGGCGGCGCCAGGACCGCCGACGCCCGCTGCGCCACCTCGGCCGCCGCCGATCACGCCACCGGCAGGGTTCACACCTCGACCGGCCATGCCACCCGTCGTGGGACGAGCGCCGGGCTGGCCACCGATGATGCCCTGGGGGCCGACGAGCGGACGCCCGCCGGGCGGACCGCCCAACGGGTTCTTGCCGCCGAGGACGTTGGGGCCGAGCGGGCCGGGACGACCCGTGGTGGTCGGTACGGTCGGCAGGTTCGGCTTGATGACGCCCTGCGGTCCGACCGGAGGCACCACCGGCGGGGTGCCGATCGGGCCGGGCGGCGCACCCGGCAGAGTCGGCGCAGTCGGCATCGGCGTCGGCGCCGTGGGCGTCGGCACGTAGGTGGTGCCCGTCAGCGACGGCTGCGACGGCGGAACGTAAGCGGGCATGGGCACCATCGGAGGAACCGAACTCGAGCTGCCGCTGTAGGAGTTCGAGTATCCGGTGGAACCCGTGGAACCCGTGGAGCCGGTGCTGCCGCTGTCGCCGCCGCCGTCGTCTCGCGTCTTGCCCGCGAGCTTCGGCGGCGTGTAGGGCTGCGGCTCGACCATGTTGCCCTTGCTGACCACCAGATCGGTGCTCAGGTTCGACATCGCGGTCCGCGCCTGGTTGTCCAGCGCCTCCTGCTTGGAGGCCACGTTGGGATCCGGGTTCGACCGCTGCCACGAACCGAGCGCGGTCGAGTAGCTACGGCTGCCCGTGCCGTACTTGTCGGCCAGCTCCGACTTCTTCGCCGCCAGGTTCTGGTCGTAGGTCGACTGCGTGCCGAGGTTCTCGAGCCACTGGTCGTACAACGGCTTGACCTTGTACTTCGCCTCGCCGATGGCAGAGGCGAGATTGGTCGCGCTGGTCTTGTTGGTGACCGCGCCGTCGTAGACGTCCTGCACGCTCTTGATGAGCTCGTCGAGCTTCGTGACATATGCCTGGGAGGCTTCGCTCTTCTCCGGCGGCCACGCCGTGACGAGCTGCTCCCGGAAGTCCTTCAATCGGTAAAGGTTGGTGGAGGCCAGGTCGATGGCCTTCTGCCAGCCACTGGCCTGCTTCCACATCGGCTCGGTGTCGATTTCGCTGATGTACGCCCACATCGTGGGCGTGTCCTTGTCCCACCAGCTGGTGCCGCCACCGCCGCCACCACCACCCGCGTCAAGCATCGCCAGACCCTCCCCAATGTTCGAGCGATCGATGCTGAGGATACTTTGCCATGGCAACGAGGTGCTACCCGATGCGCTGCCTGTGGATAACTTTGCGGATGGGCGGCTGAGCGCTGATCGGTTCGGCATCGGCGTTGCCGGTCGCGGCAATGCGCGTTACCCCTACCGTGGCAGCACGCACCCTGGTCATCGCTCTGTTCGTCCTTGTCGCGACCGCCGGATGCGAGCCGCGTACCACGGGGACGTCCGCTCCAGACGTCAGCGCCGGCTCCACGCACGCGGCGGATCTGCTCACCCGGCGCGACATTCCCGGCGCCGGGTGGCGGTCGGTGGGCGTACCAGCTGAATTGGGCTGGTCCTTCGCGGTGCGTGGGTGCCCGGTCTACGCCGCCGCCGACTACCCCGCGCAGGACCACCGAACCGAGACGCGCGCCGCGGCCTTCAGCCAAGGGCACGGCCGCGAGGTGCGGCTCATCCTGGAGCGGTACGCGGACAGCTGGGCGGATCAGGCGATGACCGACGTACGCCGGGTGATCGCGGCCTGCCCGCGTTACGACGACGGCGAAGTCCTGGCGAGCCACACGATCGAGGCGGAGCGGTTCGCCGGCGACGATTCGCTGCTGGTACGCAGCGACCACGTCAAGGGAGCGGAGCCGGCCCGCGAGTGGTGGACGGCAGTGGTACGCCGGGGCGCGACCGTCGCCACCGTCACCGGCACGCAACTCACCGAGACCGAGGTACGCCGGATCGCGCTCGCCCAGCTCGATCGGCTCTGACCGGTCGGGTCAAAGCGGGATGTTGCCGTGCTTCTTCGGCGGCAGCGTCTCCCGCTTGGTACGCAACGTCCGCAGCGCCCGGGTCACATGTGCCCGGGTCGTCGACGGCTGGATGACCGCGTCGACGTAGCCCCGCTCGGCGGCGACGTACGGGTTGGCCAGGGTGTCCTCGTACTCCGTGATCATCTTGGCGCGTTCGGTCACCGGATCGGCGGCCTGGGCCAGTTCCTGGCGGTAGAGGATGTTGACCGCGCCCTGAGCGCCCATCACCGCGATCTGCGCGGTCGGCCAGGCGAAGTTCAGGTCCGCGCCGAGGTGCTTGGACCCCATGACGTCGTACGCGCCACCGTAGGCCTTCCGGGTGATCACGGTGATCTTCGGGACCGTGGCCTCGGCGTACGCGTAGATGAGCTTGGCGCCGCGCCGGATGATCCCCTCCCACTCCTGGCCGGTGCCGGGCAGGAAACCGGGGACGTCGACGAAGGTGAGCACGGGGATGTTGAACGCGTCGCAGGTACGCACGAACCGCGCGGCCTTCTCGCTGGCGGCGATGTCGAGGCAGCCCGCGAAGTGCATCGGCTGGTTGGCGACCACGCCGACCGGACGCCCCTCGACCCGGCCGAAGCCGACCACGATGTTCTGCGCGTACAGCGGCTGGACCTCGAGGAACTCGCCGTCGTCGAGGACCGTCTCGATGACCTTGTGCATGTCGTAGGGCTGGTTGGCCGAGTCGGGAATGAGGACGTCCAGCGCCTCGTCTTCCGGGCTCGCGTCGAGCGAGGCCTCGGCCGGGAACGACGGCGGCTCGTCCATGTTGTTGGCCGGCAGGTACGCCAGCAGCGCCTTCACGTACTCGATCGCGTCGTCCTCGTCGGCGGCCAGATAGTGCGCGTTGCCCGACTTGGTGTTGTGCGTACGCGCCCCGCCCAGCTCCTCGAAGCCGACGTCCTCGCCCGTGACCGTCTTGATGACGTCGGGGCCGGTGATGAACATGTGCGAGGTCTGATCGACCATCACGGTGAAGTCGGTGACGGCGGGGGAGTAGACCGCCCCGCCGGCGCACGGCCCCATGACCAGGGAGATCTGCGGGATCACTCCGGACGCCCGGACGTTGCGGAAGAAGATCTCACCGTAGAGGCCCAGTGAGACGACGCCTTCCTGGATCCGCGCGCCGCCGGAGTCGTTGATCCCCACGACCGGGCAGCCGATCTTCATCGCCAGGTCCATGACCTTGACGATCTTCTCGCCGAAGACCTCGCCGAGGGAGCCGCCGAAGACCGTGAAGTCCTGGGCGAACACGCAGATCTGCCGGCCGTCGACGGTGCCGTAGCCGGTGACCACGCCGTCGCCGTAAGGCCGCGTCTTCTCCAGCCCGAAGTTGGTGGACCGGTGCCTCGCCAGCTCGTCCAGCTCGACGAAGGAACCCTCGTCGAGGAGCATCGCGATCCGCTCCCGCGCCGTCTTCTTGCCACGCGAGTGCTGTTTCTCCACCGCGCGGGCCGACCCGGCGTGCACTGCCTCGTCGATGCGGGCGGTCAGCTCGGCCAGCTTGCCGGCGGTGGTGTGCGGATCCGGAGCCTCGGTCATGCCGAGATCCTAACGATCGTTCGGCCCCCGGTCGCTGTGATGCGGGCCATCGAGCCGGCCGGGTCCTTCCGGGCGCTTCGGGAAGATCATCGCGTCAGGCATGCTGTTTGAACGGGCATTTCGTGCCGCGAAGCAGCATGGCTGACGCAATGA
>JABFYB010000261.1 GCA_013361475.1 Hamadaea sp. | reverse complement strand
CTTGACGTATTGGATGGTGAGGGCGTTGAGGAAGGTCTTCGAGGCCAGGTAGGCGGCGGGAACCTGGCCCATGTCGATGCCGGGTGTTGTTTGCAGGGCTAGCGAGCCGACGCTGCTGGACATGTTGACGATCCGTGGCGAGGCCGAGGCGCGCAGCATCGGCAGCATCGTGTTGGTGACCCGGATGACCCCGATCACGTTGGTTTCGACGACGGCTCGCACGGTCGCGGGATCGACTGTGGTCGGTGTCTGGGGCATGCCTCCGGTGATGGCGGCGTTGTTGACCAGTACATCGAGCCCGCCGGCGTAGTCTGCGATCATTTCGGCCGCCGCGGCCACACTTGCGTCGTCGGTCACGTCGAGCGGTACGCCGAATGCGTCGGTCCCGGCTGCGCGCAGCTTCTCCACCGCGGTGTCGCGGCGCTGCCGATCGCGCGCGCCCACCCCGATACGCCAGCCGAGCGCGCCGAGGCCCGCGGCGATCTCGTAGCCGATGCCCTTGTTCGCGCCGGTCACCAGCGCAGTCATCTGTTCACTCACACGGCCGATCCTGCGGTGGGTCCGAGTGCGGTGTCCAAGACTGATCGGGTGGGCGGCGATACCGCACGGGTATTGGTCGTGGTCACGGCCCGATACCATGATCCGGTGGAGACGCGGGAGCTGCGATACTTCGTCGCCGTCGCCGAGGAGTTGCACTTCGGGCGGGCGGCTCGACGGCTCGCGATCGCGCAACCACCGTTGTCGCGAGCCATCCAGCAGCTCGAACGGCGGCTCGGGGTCGTCCTGCTGCACCGCACCGCTCGCGCCATCACCTTGACCGAGGCTGGGGCGGTGCTGCTGCGGGAGGCCCGGAACGCGCTCGACGCGGTCGAAGCCGCCGAGCGGCGAACCCGCCGTGCCGCGGCCGACCAGCCGCGGGTGGTGCTGGCCACCAAGGCCGGAGCCTCCAGCGAACTGCTGGCGAAGCTGCTGCACGCGTACGCCGCCGAACCGGGCGCCGTGGCAGTCGAGGTGATGCTGTGCGCGCCGGGCCAGCCGGAAAGTCTGCTGCGTGACGGGCGTGCCGACGTTGCTCTGCTCCACCGGCCTTACGACACGACAGCCGGATTCGACACCGAGGATCTGCATACTGAACAGCAGGTCGTGGTCCTGCCCGCGGGTCATCCCCTCGCCAATCGGGCGCATGTGCCGTTGGCCGAGGTCAGCACCCTGGCGAACCTGCCCCTGCCGCGCTGGCCCGGACGGGATGGCAGCTATCCGGACGGCCCCGGCCCGCAGGTGCGCGACCACACCCAGCTATTCCAGCTGATCTCGCTGGGACTGGCCTGCGCGCTTGTGCCCGAGTCGCTGCGAACCCAGCTACGCGACCATCACGCCGTCGTGCCCGTGCCCGACGCGCCGGCCGTCACGACCGTCATCGCTTGGCCGCCACACAGCAGATCCAAAGCCGTCGCCGACCTCGTCTACACCGCGACGCGCCTCTGACCGGGACGCCGTTCGCCGGGCCGTCTGGCCACACCGGCGAGCACCGCGCCACCAACCCTCCTCGACCACGTCCCCCGATTCCAGCCGACCCTGCCGACCGCGCGGCACCGCCACTCGGCGTGGGCTGCTGAGCCTCGGCCGCGTAGGCTGCCGGCTGGACATGGACTACGGCACTCGCGACGAAATGCTCGGCCGCCTGGCGCAGGCGGTCGGATCCGTCGACGTCGCACATCCGACGCGGGTCGCCGTCGACGGACCACCCGCCGCCGGGAAGACGACGCTGGCCGACGAGCTGGCCGTCCTCTTGCGCGGCCGGGGCCATCGCGTCATCCGTGCGACGATCGACGATTTCCTCGTCCCCCGGGCACAGCGTTATCCGCGCGGCGAGTTCTCGGCCGAAAGCTGCTACTTCGACGCCCACGACTATGACGCACTGAATCGGGTTCTCCTCGATCCACTCGGCCCGGGTGGAGACCGTCGCTTCCAACCCGCGATCTACGACCGCACCACGGACACGGCCCTGTCCCCGCCGGTCGCGACCGCCTCGGCCGACGCCGTGCTGGTCTTCGACGGCGTGTTCCTTCTGCGCCCCGACCTGATTGACCGCTGGGACCTACGCGTCTTCGTGTCGACCTCGCCCGAGAAGACCGTGGATCGTGCCGTGATCCGGGAGCGCTCGGCGTCCTCGCGGGCCGAGGTCGAACGGCGCTGGCACGAGCGGTACATCCCCGCCCAGCGGCTCTACTTCGCCACGGCCCGGCCGACCGAGTACGCCGACATCGTCGTGCACAACGACGAGCCCGAGCGGCCGGCCTGGGCCATCCGACCGCGCTGACCTGCGCTCAGCAGCTGAGCAGCAGTTGAACACGGTGCCGCCCTTGATCCACTTTGCTAGCGTGCGGGGCGGCGAGGGGGTGACCGACCCTCGTCGGCAAATGTTTCTCGATCCGAGGAGACTCATGTCTTCAACGCACCCCCTCCGCCGTCTGCTTCGCCGGGCCGCCGCCCCTGCCCTGGGCGCGACGCTGGCCCTCGGCGTGACCCTCACCATGGCCACTCCGGCCGCGGCGAACGGTTCCTACAGCGGCCGGGCGTACGTCTACGGCGCCGGCGTGGTGAGCGACGACTTCAACGATGAAGGCGTCGTCAACGTCGCGACCAACCGGCTGACCAACGCCACCTGCCTGTGGCAGACGATTCTGTGGGCGAGCGGCTATCTGCCGTCGTCCGGCATCGACGGCGCGTTCGGCGACCAGACGGATGCCGCGACCCGCAACTTCCAGCGCGACCGGGGCCTGGTGGTCGACGGCTCCGCCGGGAAGGCCAGCTGGGCCAAGGCCGGCGACCGGATCTCGCAGCGCGACAACCAGAACGGGTGGCTGTACATCGTGTTCGACGGCACGGCCGGCGCTCGCAGCGCGTACAGCTCGCACGACTTCGTCCTGCAGCGCTCGCCGGACGGCAACTACCGGTTCTACCCGCCGAGCGGCGGCCCCTACTGGGCGGGCTACAACTCCCGTACCTGCTCCTGAGCGAACGGCCCCCGGCGGCGTACTCCCGCCGGGGGCCTTCCCGGGCGATATTCGGCAATCGGCCTGACGCGCGCCCGCCCGGAGCTACCGTGAAGCTGACCTGCCCGGCGACGACGGTAGGTAGGCAGCATGCTTGATCTCGATCCGCCGTTCCGCGGGCTGGTCCAGCCCGACGGCTATCCACGGCTGGAAGATCTCGGCCTGATCGGCGACGGCGCGACCGCGGCACTGGTCGGGCTGGACGGCACCGTGCACTGGTTGTGCGTTCCTGAGTTCGATTCGCCGCCCGTGTTCGGGTCGCTGCTCGATCGGGAGCGCGGCGGATCGTTCGGCCTGACCGCGCGGGAGTTGGTGGAGGCGCGTCAGCGTTACGAGACCGACACCGGCGTGCTGATCACCGAACTGCGTACGCGGAGCGGCCTCCTGCGGATCAGTGACGCGCTGGTGTTGCGGGCCGGCGCCGACTTGAGCGACGACGTGCCCGGCGGCCGGTCCGAATTGGTTCGGTCGGCCGTGGTGGTCGACGGCAGCGTAGCGGTGGACCTCGAACTGCGTCCCCGGGGCGACGCGGAGGTGCGTCCCGCCCTGGACGGGGTCGAGGTGCTGATCGCCGACCGGCCGGATCTGCGGCTGCATCTGCGGGCCGACCGGCCGCTGACCGGACTGCGCAGCCACTTCGACCTGCAGCAGGGCGAGCATCTCGATGTCGTGCTGAGCTGGGGCCGTTTTCGACGGCACCACCGCTTCGACGCCGCCGAGATGCTGCGCGCCACCAGCCAGTCGTGGCGGCAGTGGATGGGCCGCTTCCAGTACGCCGGTCCGCAGGAGCAGCTGGTCCGGCGATCGGCGATCACGTTGAAGATGTGCGACCACTGGACGAGTGGGTCGCTCGTCGCCGCGCCGACCTCGTCGCTGCCCGCCCCGATCGGGGGGCCGCGGAACTGGGACTACCGCTACGTCTGGATCCGGGACGCCGCTTTCAGCGTCTTCGCCCTGCGGCGTATCGGCTTCGACAACGAGGCGGACGCGTTCCTCGGCTGGGTGCTGGACGCGTTCGAGCGCAGCCGCCATCCACGCATCATGTACACGATCGACGGCGGGCTGGTGCCCGACGAGGTGGAGGACGCCGAGCTCGAAGGTTATCGGCGGTCGGCTCCAGTGCGGTGGGGCAACGGCGCGGCCGATCAACGCCAGCACGACGTGTACGGCGAAGTGCTCGATTGCGCGTACCAGTGGGTCAGAGGCGGCGGGCGCATCGAGCCGGCGCTGTGGTCGAGCCTGGCCGGTCTCGCGGACGCCGCGGAGACCGCGTGGCGGCAGCCGGACCAGGGCATCTGGGAGGTACGCAGCGAGGGCCGGGTGTTCACCTATTCGACCGCGTTGTGTCAGGTGGCGCTGGACCGGGCGGCGGTGCTCGCCGACCGGTACGCCTTGCCCGGGCCGGTCGCGCGCTGGCGAGCGGCGGCGGACCGGCTGCGGGACATGATCCTCGACCGGGCCTGGAACGAGGAGGCCAAGACCCTGAGCGAGCACCTCGACGGCGGCGACAGCCTGGACGCGAGTCTGCTGGCTCTGCCGCTGCGGCGAGTCGTGCCGGTGGACCATCCGAAGATGGTCGCCACGACCGAGGCGGTGGCTCAGCGGTTGTCCGCCGGGAACGGCCTGCTCTACCGGTACCTGCACGAGCAGTCCCCCGACGGCATCGCGGGCGACGAGGGAGCCTTCCTGCTGTGCAGCTTCTGGCTGGTGGACAACCTGGCCGGGCAGGGGCGGCTCGACGAAGCCGAGGAGCTGTACGCGTCGCTGTGCGACCGGGCCAGCCCGCTCGGCCTGCTGCCCGAGCAGATCGATCCGACGACGAACGGCTTCATCGGCAACTTCCCGCAGGCGTTCAGCCACATCGGGGTGATCGCCGGGGCGGTGACCCTCGCCCGCGCCCGCGCGACCCGGCGCGCTTGACGGACC
>JABFYB010000494.1 GCA_013361475.1 Hamadaea sp. | reverse complement strand
CGCCAAGATGCTGCAGGCGCTGCTGGTCGTCCCGGCGTTCGGCCTGGTCTACCTGATCGCGGCGCCGGTCGGCTTCTGGAAGCGGGTGTGGCAGCTGCTGGCCGCGCTCGGCGCGATGATCGCCGGGGCCGGCTGGTGGATCGCGATCGTGTCGCTCTGGCCGGCCTCGTCCCGCCCGTACATCGGCGGATCGCAGTCCAACAGCATCCTGGAGCTGACCCTCGGCTACAACGGCTTCGGCCGCCTGACCGGTGAGGAGGTCGGCAGCGTCGGCGGCGGCGGTGGCGGCAACGGCGGCATGTGGGGCTCGACCGGGCTCACCCGCCTGTTCGACGGCGAGATCGGCGGCCAGGTCGCCTGGCTGCTGCCCGCCGCGCTGATCTTCCTGATCGGCGGGCTGGCGCTGAGCGCTCGCGCCGCGCGTACCTCCCGGATGCGAGCCGGGCTGATCCTCTGGGGCGGCTGGCTGCTCGTCACCGCCGGGACGTTCAGCTTCATGGCCGGCATCTTCCACGCGTACTACACGGTGGCGCTGGCGCCCGCGATCGGCGCGCTGATCGGCATCGGCGCCGTCTCGCTCTGGCAGCACCGAGCCCACATCGTGGCGCGCTCGATGCTCGCGGTCGCGCTCGCGGTCACCGCCGTCTGGTCGAGCGTGCTGCTCGGTCGCAGCGCCGACTTCGTGCCCTGGCTGCGTACCACTGTGGTCGTGGCGGGACTGCTCGCGGCGGCCGCGCTCCTCGCGTTGCCCTGGTTGCGCTGGCGCCGGGTGGCCACTGTGGTCGCGGCCGCGGGCATCGCGGCCGGCCTGGCGGGACCCGCGGCCTACGCGCTGGACACGGCCGCGACCGCGCACACCGGCTCGATTCCCACGGCCGGTCCGTCGGTGCAGGGCGCCGGGTTCGGCGGCGGCCGGATGGGCGGTGGCGGTCCGCGGGGCGGCTTCGGCAACGGGGGCATGCAGGCTCCGCCGAACATGGGTACGCAGAACGGCGCGACCCAGCCCGGCAACGGCCAGAACGGGTTCCCGGGGACCGGCACGCGCTCCGACGGCGGTGGCCGGATGGGCGGGGGCGGCGCGGGTGGCCTGCTCACCGCGTCGACGCCGAACAGTGCCCTGGTCAAGCTACTGCAGACCGACGCGGACCAGTACACCTGGGCCGGGGCGGCGGTCGGCTCGCAGAACGCGGCGGGCTATCAGCTGGGCAGCGGTGAGCCGGTGATGAGCCTGGGCGGCTTCAACGGCAGCGACCCGTCGATCTCGCTGGCGGACTTCCAGCAGCTCGTCGAGCAGAAGAAGGTCCACTACTTCCTCGGCGGCAGCGGGTTCGGCGGCATGTCGAACGGCGGCAGCACCTCCGCGCAGCAGATCGCGAGCTGGGTGGCGCAGAACTTCACGGCTCAGACGGTCGGCGGCGTCACCGTCTACGACCTGACCCAGTAGCCCTCCAGCTGAGCACTTCCGCCGGGCTACAGAGCCTCCGGCTCGGCGGGCAGGGTGACCGGCGTGTCCCGGGTGGACGCGCCGGTTTCCTGCGTACCGCTGCGCTGCAGGCGCATCGCGACCTGCGGGAAGATCAGGATCGACAACGCTCCCGCCGCCACCAGGGACGCGTCGAGTGGAGTCGTCAGTACGCCGTCCGCCGTCCCGATCGTGGTGATGACGACGATCAACGGCAACGCCGATGCGCCGAACAGCGCCAGCGACACCCGTTCGCGTACGCCGGGCAGGTCCCGCCGGTGCAGCAGCAGGATCGGGCCACCCCGGACGACCAGCAGTGCGACCACGAAGAGCAGCGTCGCCAGCAGTCCCTCGACGGAGGAGAGCGCGCCGAGGTTCAGGTTGATGCCGCTGACGACGAAGAAGATCGGGATGAGGAACCCGAAGCCGATCGCGTCCAGCTTCGACTCCACCTGATGGGTCAGATGTTCGGAGGCGGAGCGCATCGCGAGGCGGACCACGATGCCGGCCGCGAACGAGCCGAGCAGGGTGTCCAGCTCGAACCGGTAGGCCAGCCAGACCATCGTCACCAGGACCAGCAGGGCCAGCCGGATCGCCAGCTGGGCCGAGGTGTGCAGGGTCCGGATCACCAGCCGCGACATCCGTGGCGACGGCGGTCGCCGGGCCAGATGGGCGGCGACGATCGCGATGACGGCGAACGCCGCGAGCAGGATCATCGAGTGCACCGGGTTGTCGGTCGTCAGCACGACCGAGATCGCGACGATCGGCGCGAACTCCCCGATCGCGCCGATCGCCATGACCCGGTTGCCCAGCGGCGTACCGAGCATTCCCCGGTCGCGCAGGATCGGCAGCAAGGTGCCGAGCGCGGTCGTGGTCAGGGCGAGCCCGATCACGATGGTCTTCACCGTGAATCCGGTACGCAGCGCGACCAGCCCGAGCCCGAGTGCGAGCGAGCAGAGCCAGCCGACGACCGCCAACGTCAGCGGCCGTCCCCGGAGCCGGCCGAAGTCGATCTCGTATCCGGCCATGAACATGAGCACGGCCAGGCCGAGGCTGGACAGGGCGCTGATGATGTCGTCGACCTGCGCCCACCGCAACACGTACGGTCCGACCAGGACCCCGAGGATCAGCTCCAGGACGATGGTCGGGATCACGATCCACCGCGACAGCCGGTCCGCCACGATCGGCGACGCCACCGCCGCGAGCGTGATCAACAGCAGCGTGAACAGCGTTGACGAGGTCACGGGATCATGCTCACACCCCGACCTTCGTCACTGCCGGGATTCCGGAATCTCACACGCCGGTCGAGATTCCGTTGGTGGTGTCCGTGACCGTGATGTTCGTCCAGGTGAGCGTCATCGGCGGCGAGCACGGTGGCGAGATGGCGGCGAAGATCGTCAGCGAGAAGTTCGCCTTGCCGTTCTGGACCGGGAACGTTCCGTCGGCGGAGAAGCTTCCCTTGTTCTCCGCGCTCGGATGGTTGCCGCCCTTGTTGACGCACAACGCGGTCGCGCTGACCACGATGTGGACCTGGGACTCGTTGCCCAAGCCGGCCTCCTTGCCGCTGACCGTCAGCGAACTTCCCGAACTCGAAGCCGACACGGTGACGAAGTGCGGGCTGCCGGCCGACGCGGGTGGAGCCGCGAGGACGACGGCTGCCGCGATCGCCCCGAGTATGACGATGAACCGGCGCATGATCATGCCTCCAGAATGTCGTCGGATCGGATGTGGATTGCCGCCCGAAAATGGGCATGAATAGTCTGCGGAAGCACTCGCACGGGGTGCGTCCCGCTGCCGCCTCGACGAGATCCGTCGGTGAGAACCAGCAGGTCAGCGGCGTTGCGTAAGCCCACTCAGAGTCGCGGGCCATGGCACAGAATATGCCACTGCGGAATACGGCCGGGACCTCCGTTCGGCCGATTCTTCGATCTATTCCCGCGCCGGATCAGTCGGCGGGGGCCTCTTCGGCGCCGGTCTCCTCGGCGTCGGCTTCCGCAGCGAGGGCTCGGCCCAGGATGTCCATCGCGTCGGCCACCACGTCCAGCTCGTCGACGCTCAGGCGGGCGAGCAGCCGACGGGAGTGCTCCTCGCCGACGGTCATGATCCCCTCGACGACCTCGGTGCCGTGCGGGGTCAGCTCGACGAGGCGTACGCGCCGGTCCTGGGGATCCTCGCGGCGGCTGACGTAACGCCCGGCGACGAGGCGGTCGACGATGCCCGTCATGGTGGCCGGGCTGACCCCCATCTTCTGGGCCAGCTCATGCCCGCCTTGGCCGCCGTGCAGCCGCAGGGCGAAGAGGATCTTGAGCTGCGACATCGTCAGGTTGACGGCGAAGAACGGATTGGATCGATCTCGCGCCATCGCCAGCTGGAACCGCCGCTGACCGGCCATGATCCGCGCGATCGCCGCGTCTTTGCTGGTCACCGCTACTCCTGTGCTGGTCGGCCCCCGCGCACCAGCAGCGTAACAGGAACCCGGTGAAACGCTAAATATTAGGGTCAGGCAAACTATCCGGGTCGGGCCCACCGGACCCCCGGAGTTGACAATGTCCTTCTTCTCGAGGCTCAGCCTCGCCAATCGCGGGCTCACCGCGCTGGTCGCGGTGATCGTCACCGCGTTCGGCCTCATGGTGATTCCCCAGCTGAAGCAACAGCTCTTCCCCTCCCTCGACTTTCCGGCCGCCTTCGTCTCGGCGGCCTACCCCGGCGCCGCCCCCGAGGTGGTCGCCGGCCAGGTGACCGAGCCGATCGAGAACGCCCTGCAGGGGACGCCGGGCCTCAAGCGGGTCACCTCCACCTCCTCCGAGGGCGTCTCGACGGTGCAGATCGAGTTCGAGTTCGGCACCGACCTCGACGACGCGACGACCAAGATGCAGTCGTCGTTGAACCGCCTCTCGGCCACCCTGCCCGACGGCGTGGACCCCCAGGTCTTCGCCTTCAGCACGGACAACTTCCCGGTGGTCCTGCTCAGCGCGAGCAACGGGGGCGACGAACGCCAGCTCGCCGAGAAGATCACCAAGGACGTCCTGCCCGCCATCCAGGGCATCGACGGCGTACGCGAGGCGCAGCTGACCGGTGAGCGCCAGGCGCAGCTGGTCATCGCGCCGAACCCGGCGAAGCTGGCTGGGGCGGGCCTGACCGTCGCCGACCTGATGAGCGTGCTGAAGGTCAACGGCATCGCGATGCCGGCCGGCACCCTGCCCGCCGGCGACAAGACGCTGACCGTCTCGGTCGGTACGCCGCTGACCAAGATCGACGACCTCAAGAACCTGTACCTGCGCCCGAGTTCGGCCGCCCCGGGCACCGTCGTCGTCCCGGTCAAGCTGGGCGACGTCGCGACCATCACCGAGCAGCTCGCCCCGGCCACGTCCATCACCCGGACGAACGGCAAGGAGAGCCTCGGCATCATGGTGTTCGCCGCGCCGGACGGCAACGCCGTGGGGATCTCGCACGAGATCTCCGACATGCTGCCCGACCTGAAGACGAAGCTGGGCGGGGACGCTCAGCTGACCGCCGTCTTCGACCAGGCCCCGTACGTGGAGAAGTCGATCGAAGGGCTGACCACCGAAGGCGCGCTCGGCCTGGTCATGGCGATCATCGTGATCCTGGTCTTCCTGCTGTCGATCCGGTCGACGATCGTCACGGCGGTGTCGATCCCGCTGTCGGTGATCATCGCGTTGATCGCGCTCAAGGTGGGCGACTACTCGCTCAACATCCTGACGCTGGGCGCGTTGACCATCGCGATCGGCCGCGTCGTCGACGACTCGATCGTGGTCCTCGAGAACATCAAGCGGCACCTGGCGTACGGGGAGGACAAGCAGCACGCGGTCCTCGGCGCGGTCAAGGAGGTCGCGGGCGCGGTGACGGCGTCGACCCTGACGACGGTCGCCGTGTTCTCGCCGATCGCCCTGGTCGGCGGACTGGTCGGGCAGCTGTTCTCCAGCTTCGCCATCACGGTCACGGTGGCTCTGCTCGCCTCGCTGGCCGTGTCGCTGACGATCATCCCGGTGCTGGCGTACTGGTTCCTCAAGCCGGCCAACGGTTCGGCCGACGGCGAGGCCATCCGGGAGGCGGCCGAGGCGAAGGAACGCCGGAGCTTCCTGCAGCGGGCGTACGTGCCGATCATCCGGTTCGCGACCAGGCGTCGCTGGCTCACGGTGACCGCCGCGATCCTCGTCTTCTTCCTCACCATGGGGATGGCGAGCCTGCTGAAGACGAACTTCCTCGACCAGTCCGGCGAGACGACCCTGACGGTCTCGCAGGAGATGCCGAAGGGCACCAGCCTGGCGGTGACCGACGCGGCCGCGAAGAAGATCGAGTCCGTCGTGGCGAACACCGAGGGCGTCGAGACCTACCAGGTCACCGTCGGCTCCGGAGGCACCTTCGGCTTCGGCGCCGGGGGCGGTAACTCCTCGACGGTCAGCATCACGCTGAAGAAGGACGCCAAGGCGTACGACGTGCAGGCGAAGCTGCGCGACGAGCTGGCCAAGCTGACCGACGTCGGCGAGGTCAAGGTCGACGCCGGCAACGGCGGGGGCGGCTTCTCGGCGAGCACGCTGCAGATCATCGTGCAGGCCGACGATGACGCGGCCTTGAAGACCGCCAGCGACCAGGTACGCCAGGCGATGTCCGAGGTGCCGGACGTCACCGACGTCGCCAGCGACCTGTCGACGAGCGCGCCGCGGGTCCAGGTGACGGTGGACCGCCAGAAGGCGGCCGCGGTCGGGCTGACCGAGGCCCAGGTGGCGCAGGCGGTCGGCGCGGTCTTCCGGGGCGCTCCGCTCGGTCAGTACACCCTGGACGGACGGCAGCAGCAGGTCGTGCTGACCTTCGGGGCGGCCTCGCCGACCTCGCTGGACCAGCTCAAGAAGCTGCCGATCGCGGGGCCGCTGACTCTGGACCAGGTCGCCGAGGTGGCCACCGTGGACGGCCCGACCCAGATCACGCGGATCGACGGCGACCGCAGCGTCACCGTCAGCGGCACCGCCACGGGCAGCAACCTGGGCAAGACGACGCAGGATCTGAACACCAAGCTCAAGGCGCTGCAGCTGCCCGCCGGTGCGACCTACACCGTGGGCGGCGCCAGCGCCGACCAGGCGGACGCCTTCGGCAACCTCGGCCTGGCGCTGCTCGCCGCGATCGCGATCGTCTTCCTGATCATGGCGGCGACCTTCAAGAGCCTGGTGCAGCCGCTGATCCTGCTGGTCTCGGTGCCGTTCGCGGCCACCGGGGCGATCCTGGCCCTGCTCGTGACGGACACCGCGCTCGGCGTACCGGCGTTGATCGGCATGCTGATGCTGATCGGCATCGTGGTGACCAACGCGATCGTGCTGCTGGACCTCGTCAACCAGTACCGGGCCCAAGGCGCCGGCGTGGTCGACGCGGTGGTCGAGGGCGGCCGGCGACGGCTGCGCCCGATCCTGATGACGGCGGTCGCGACGATCTTCGCGCTGCTGCCGATGGCGCTGGGCATCACCGGTGAGGGCGGCTTCATCTCGCAGCCGCTGGCCGTCGTCGTGATCGGTGGACTGATCAGCTCGACCGTGCTCACGCTGATCCTCGTGCCGACGCTCTACACCATGGTGGAGGGCCGCAAGGAGCGGAAGGCGGCCAAGCGGGCCCGCAAGGCCGGTCTCCCCGCGGAGACGCCGGCCGAGCCCGAGCCCACGCCCGGTCCCAACCTCCTGGAGACGCCGGCGCAGAAGAACGGGTTCAGCGACCTGCCCTCGGAGGACTGGGCTCGTCCCTGACGAAGTCCGGCCGACAGCACCACTGACGGCCCCCGCGCAGCCGCGCGGGGGCCGTTCGCTCGTTTCACTCCTGGCTTAAGCGACGCGGAGGTACGCGCCCGGTCGCCCTACGGTCCGCGCATGAGACGCATACTTGTCCTCGCGCTGGTGGCGAGCGGGCTGATCGCCGGCCCAGGGTCACCCGCGTCGGCGGCGACCGCCGAGGTCGTCATCGACTTCGCCGGGACCGCCCCCACTCCGGCTCCGGCGGTCCCCGGCGCGCGTACCGGTGGGCAGGTGACCTGGCTGCAGGACGCTCCCCCGGCCCACCTCGACCCGCAACAGATCTACGACGTCGTCGAGCTGTCCACCCAGCTCTTCCACCGCACGCTGACCGGCTATCGGGAGGATCCGGCCGGCGGCCCGACCCGGCTCGTCGGCGACCTCGCGACCAACGCCGGAGAATCGAGCGACGGCGGCCGCGTCTGGACCTACCACCTCCGGCCCGGCAGCACGTTCGAGGACGGCAGCCCGATCACCTCACGCGACATCGCGTACGGGATCGCGCGGTCGTTCAGTGAGCAGGGTGCGTACGGGCCGCACTACCTGCAGCCCGCGCTGGATCCGTCCGGCGCCTACCCCGGCCCGTACGCGGGATCGCCGGTCCCGCCGGGGATCAGCCTCCCCGACGATCAGACGCTGGTCTTCACCTTCGCCCAGCCGCATCCGGAGCTGCCCTATCTGGTGGCGTTCCCCACGACCACCCCGGTGCCGCAGGCCCGCGATACACAGGCCGACTACGACCGGACCTTCCTGTCCACCGGCCCGTACCGGCGGATCGCCGAGGTACCGGGGGTCTCGCTGACCCTGGGTCGCAATCCGGCCTGGAATCCGGCCTCCGACCCGCTGCGCCACCAGTACGCCGACACCATCCACATCGAATGGACGGTGGACCGGGCGACGCAGACCCAGCGCCTCGTGACGGCGACGGGGACGGACGCGGCGGCGGTGATGACGGCGAACGTCGCCGCCGATCAGATCTCGGCCGTGCAAGGCGATCCCACCCTCACCGCCCGTACGCTCGCCGGCCCGACCGGGCTCGCGAAGTACCTCAGCATCAACACCCGGCGGATCACCGACGTCTCCGTACGCAAGGCGCTGAACTGGGCGTTCGACCGAGGAGCCCTGATCCAGGCGCAGGGTGGGACGGCCGTCGGCGCGCCGCTGACCACCGTTCTGTCGCCGACCATGCCGGGGTGGCTCGACTACGACGCGTACCCGAGTGCCGGGCACGGTGACGTCACCCAGGCCAAGCAGCTGCTCCGCGGGCGGAAGCCGACGCTCACCTACTGCTACCCGGATACGCCCGACGACGCCACGGGGGCGGCCGTCGTGCGTACGGGGTTGCAGCGGGCCGGCTTCCGGATCACTCCGACGCCGCTGAACGCGGGTGACTACTGGGGCATCATCGGCGCGACCGACTCGACGTGCGACCTGATGTACAGCGCCTGGGTCGCCGACTTCCCCGACGGCAACGCGACCTTGGGAACGTTGCTGCACGGAAGCAGCCTCGCCGCCGGGTGGAGCGTGAACTTCGCGAAGTTCGACGAACCGTGCGTCAACCGTCGGCTCGACGACCTGGCCGCGATGACCGACCGGACGGCCGCCGCGCCGCTCTACGGCCAGCTCGATCACGACGTCATGTCCCGGTACGCCCCCCTCATCCCGACCGTGTCCGCCAGCGCCTTCCTGCTGCACGGGCCGGGACTGGGTGGCGTGTTCCTCAGCCCGACCAGCGGACGCCCCAACCTCACCGGCGCCTACGTCCGCTGACCCGTCAGTAGCGGATCAGGTTTGTGCATGCTTCCCGCGCGCGGGAAGCATGCACAAACCTGATCCGCAGGTAAAAGCTAGAGTCGGCGGCGTGGACGACCTCCTGACCCGCGCCCGCGACCTCGACGCCGCCGACCCGCTGGCCGAGTACCGTGAACGCTTCTTCCTGCCCGACGCCGAGCCCGACCTGATCTACCTCGACGGCAACTCCCTCGGCCGCCCGCCGCTGGCCACCCGGGAGCGGTTGCGCAAGCTGCTCGACGAGGAGTGGGGCACCGATCTGGTCCGTGGCTGGGACCGCTGGATCACCTTGGCCCGCGACGCCGGTGACGTGCTGGCGACCGGCGTACTCGGAGTGGACCCGGGCGAGGTGCTGCTGTGCGACACGGCCAGCGTCAACCTCTACAAGCTGGCCGTCGCCGCCTGCGACGCCCGGCCCGGCCGATCGGTGATCATCACCGACGACGACAACTTCCCCTCCGACCAGTACGTCCTGCAGGGCGTAGCGGCGGCCCGCGGCATGCGGCTGGAGGTCATCAAGACCGATCTCGACCTCGGCGTCACCGCCGACCAGGTACGCGCGGCGATCGCCGCCTGCGCCGCCGACGACGTCGCGGTGATCAGTCTGCAGCATGTGGCGTACCGCTCGGGAGCGATCGCGGACATGGTGGCGATCACGCGGGCCGCGCACGACGCGGGCGCGATCATGCTCTGGGACCTGTGCCACGCGGCCGGCGCGGTGCCGACGCCGTTGCGCGAGTCAGGCGCGGACCTGGCGATCGGCTGCACTTACAAGCATCTGAACGGCGGACCGGGCGCGCCCGGCTTCCTCTACGTGCGGCGCGACCTGCAGGAGTCGCTGCGCCAGCCGATCTGGGGCTGGTTCGGGCAGGCGAACCAGTTCGACATGGGCTTCGACTACGACCCGGTGCCCACTGTGGAGCGTTTCCTGATCAGCTCCACCCCGGTGATGGGCGGGTACGCCGCCTGGGAAGGCGCGAAGCTCACCGCCGAGGCGGGCGTCGACCGGATCGCGGCCAAAGGCGCGCAGCTCGGCCAGTACGCGATCGAGCTCTTCGACGAGTGGCTGGCTCCGCTGGGACTGCGGCTGGCCAGCCCCCGCGATCCAGCGAAGCGCGGGGCGCACGTGACGCTGCACCACGAGGCGGCGTGGCAGATCTGCCAGGCCTGGAAGGACGCGGGCGTCATCCCCGACTTCCGTACGCCCGACCGGCTCCGGATCGGTTTCGCTCCGCTCTACACGACCTTCGCCGAGGTATACGACGCTTTCGACCGGCTGCGGACGATCGTCTCCGCCGAGTCCTACCTTGCCTTCCCCGTCACTCGCTCCCGCATCACCTGACGCCTCGCTCCATGATCATCGCGTCAGCCATGCTGGATAAACGGGCGTATTGCCCGACGAAGCAGCATGGCTGGCGCAATGATCACGCCCACGGGGCTTAGAGGGGCGTGACGGGACGCCACGTGATCGGGCTGGAAAGGATCATGGCGGTGGACGGCCGCCCGTAGCCGGCGAGCCGGTCGATGAAGCGTTCGAGGTCGGCCATCGATGCCACGGAGACCTTGAGCGCGCAGCAGGCGTCGCCGCTGACCCGGTGCATCTGGAGGACTTCGGGCCAGTCGGCGACGGCCGGTTCCCGGAGCAGGCAGGTCGGCCCGTAGCAGTGCATCCGGATGAGCGCGGTGGCCTGTCTTCCGGCCTTGGCGAGGTCGACGTGCGCGTGGTAGCCGGTGATCACTCCGGTCTCCTGCAGGCGGCGTACGCGTTCGGCGACGGCGGGCGCGGAGAGGTTCACGCGCCGGGACAGTTCGTTGAACGAGAGCCGGGCGTCTCGTTGCAGTTCGTCCAGAATATGCCAGTCCACCGGGTCCACTTAACGATCGTAAACCGGATCGGGCGAATGCCTGCCGAGAACAAGATCAAAAGGCCGTAACGAGCGGCAACGGCCCTTCAAAGACCGCGCCGAGGAGCGGTTTGATGGGGTCATGGTCTACGGCAGACGAGGTAGCGGCCCGAAGGTGCAGTTCGAGGGGACGACCCCCTACGCGGACTACACCCACATCGAGACGTTGCTGTCGCTGCAGACCCCGCGGACGCAGAGCCCCGCCGAGTACTCGTTCATCGTGGCCACCCAGGTGATGGAGCTGCTGTTCACGCTGCTCCGCCGCGAGTGGGAGACCGCGCGTACGCAGCTCGACGCCGACGACGTCCGCGCGGCGACCAGGACGTTGCGCCGCTCGACCGGAGCGCAGGACGTGCTCGTCAGCTCGTGGCAGCTCCTCGCCACCCTGACGCCGAACGAGTTCGGGGCGTTCCGGGACGCGTTCGGCGAGGCGTCCGGCTTCCAGTCCTACGGCTACCGGCACCTGGAGTTCCTGCTCGGCAACAAGCGACCCGGGATGATCTGCCCGCACGCGGAGATGCCGTCGGTCGTCGCCGACCTGGAGAAGCAGCTGGCCGAGCCGAGCCTCGACGACGCCGCGAAGGCCGTCCTCGCCCGGCGCGGCACCACCTGGCTGGATGTCTACAGTGGATCGGAACAGCCGGACCTCTACGAGCTCGGCGAGGTGCTGATGGAGATCGCCGAGCGCTTCATCCGCTGGCGGCAGTTGCATCTCACCGCGGTCTGGCGGGTCATGGGCGACAAGCCCGGCAGCGGCGGCTCGGCCGGCGCGAGCTGGCTCGCCAAGACCGTCCACGACCGGCCGTTTCCCGAGCTCTGGGCCGTTCGCAACGAGCTGTGACCCAGACATGGAACGCTCGTCCGGGCGATCACGGGGGAAACCGTCCGGACGAGCGTTGTCGGAGACTTTAACGCGTTTGTTGCAGCGGCGCCAGACCCTGTTTCAGACGCTCCACTTCCCCGACTTCGAGGTGAGCACGGTGAGGGCGTCGTCGGCCAGCCCGCTGTGATCGGCGGCGGTCAGGTTGTAGACCCCGCAAACCCCTACGCAGCAAGCGTTCTCCAGCTGCTCGCGGGCCATCTTGCGGTCGCGATGCCCGAGGAACGCCTGGTGCGTCAGGGCCACGGCGTCCGCGCCGAATCCGGCCGCCGGGTTCGCGGGCCCGTTCGGCGCGAACGCCTCGGCGAACCGCCGGACCGTGGCCAGGTTCGGCACGCTGTCCGGCGCCGAGTCCGCGGCCGGCAGCCATGGACTCACAGCTTGTACGCCTTCAGCAGCGTCCCCCGCCGTCGAGTGGAACGAGGGGTGCACGCCTTCCGGCGTGAGCACGATCGGGCCGGTCCAGCCGCCGGCGCGCGCGTCCCGGACGGCCGCCCCGCTCTGGGGTGGCAGTGCGCTGATCACCAGCACGTCCGGCTTGGCCGCGACGAGCTTGCCGACGGCGTCCTTCAGGTCCGTCGCGTCGACGGGGACGGGCTCGAATCCGGCGATGCTCAGGCCCTGGTTGGCCGCCTCGGTCTGGACGAGGTCGACGATCGGCGGGGACGCGAGCTTGTCCGTGGCGAGGTGCCCGAGCTTGCTCGCCCCGGCCTTCTTCGCCGCCCCCAACGCCGTACGCAGAACCTGCGCCGCGGACGGTGCGGACTGGAAGGCATACGGGCCGGTCGGGACGATGCCCGTCACCGGGGCGATCACCGGTACGCAGCCGAGCGTGCACTGCCCGGCGACGGCCTCGGTCAGCCAGGGCGCGGTCGCGGCGACGACGGCGTGCACACCCTCGTCCAGCAACGCTGAAGCCGCCGTGGCGGCCGACTTCTCGTCCGCGCCCGCCTCGCGGACGAGAAGTTCGATCTCGGGGGCCGAACCGTGCCCGCCGGCGGCGTTGACCTGATCGGCCCGCGTACGCACGCCGAGCAGCTGCCGTTGGGCGTACGCGGCCAGCGGTCCGGTCTGATGGGTGAGGACGCCCAGCCGCACCGGTCCCTGCATGCCCGACTCCGTACGCGGACGGGCGGCCGCGGCCGGATGCCCGGCCCACAGGAACGGCGCGGCCACGAGCGCGAGCCCACCGCCGAGAGCGGCTCGCCGGGACACCTTCGTCATGCCCGATCACCTCGAATGAATTGTCCGGATTGACCCGTTGTGCCGATGGTTGGTGATCGGCCCACTCCAGGTCAACCCCACATCACCCGCCGGTGATCAGACTTGCGGCGGCGGCGGTCGGCGTACGCCGGTCAACCGGGCGAAGACGACGATGTTGTCGGAGTACGAGTGCGTCTTCGCGTTGTAGCGCCCGCCGCAGGTGATCAGCCGGAGTTCGGGCGTCGAGCCACCGGCGTACACGCGGTCGGCGGGGAAGGCCGCCTTCGGGAAGGACTCCATCATCTCGATGGTGAACACCGCGGTCGTCCGGTCCTCGCGTTCGACTTCGACCTCGTCCCCTGGACGCAGCCGGGTCAGGTAGTAGAAGACGCCGACGCTCTTCTTGGTGTCCACGTGGCCGATGATCACCGCCGCGCCGGCCTCGCCCGGCGTCGGACCGAGCTTGTACCAGGAGGCGTGGTTGGCCCGCTCGTAGGACGGGGTGGCGATGGCCCCGTCCGGACGGAGTCCGATCTGCTCGATCCAGGCTCGCAGCCCGATCTTCGGAATGATGATCTTCCGGGGAACGGACCGGGTCAGCGCGCCCGGCCCGGTCGGCGGCTGGGCCAGCCCACCGGACGGGAGTGCCAGGACCTGGGCGGGCAGCGGCGGGGGCGTACCCGGCTTGTGGGCGGCGGTGGCGAGCTGGCCGATCCCCCAGCCGCCGGCCGCCATCAACGCCAGGCAGGCCAGCCACCAGCCGACCCGGAACATCGTGCCGCGGCGGTCGGCTCGATGATGCGTACGCGTCGGCGGCACGGCGGGTCGGGGGCCGGGCCGAGGCCCGGTCCCCCGATCACGAGAACCGCTAGGCCAGATCACGGCGCTGGCGGGCCAGCAGGAGGAACCCGATGCCGGCGACCGCGCCGAGCAGCGCACCCCCGCCGAGGAAGACGCTGCTCATGCTGACCGCGCTGCCACCGCCGCCGGTGTTGACCGAGCCGCTCGGCACCGGCGCCCCGCTGGTCGTCTCACTCGGAGTCGGCGACTCGCTCGGCGAAACCGATTCGCTCGGCGAGACCGACGGGCTGGCGCTCGTCGAAGCACTCGTGCTGGGGCTGGGGCTCGGGCTGGACGTGCTCGGGCTCGGGCTCGGCGAACCACTCGACGGGCACGTGTGCGTCAGGTTGAAGTGCGGGTGCTGGTCGTTGCTGCCGGTGATCTCGGCAGTGGCGTTCACGAGAGTCCATCCGGCGGGAGTCGCCACCCATGCCTTGCTGGTGCCGTTCTCGTTCACGACGGTCGCATCGACCACGTGCTGCACATTGTTGCTGTCCACGAAGGTCGCGGTGACCGAGACGAACTCGCCTTGCGCTTGCGGCTCCGGCAGAACGAAGACCCAGATGTCCTGGCCGGGCAGAGGTCCGCCGCCGAAGTCGCCGCACTGATGCGTGGGGAAACCGGCGGCGGTCGTCGGGACGTTTCCGGGGTTGATCTCGATCATCGAGTTGGCGAGCGCCGGCCGCGCGCCGACGAGAAGGAATATGAGGCCGGTTGCGACGAAAGCCGCAGCTCGGGCCGACCATGAAGTACGCACACTTACCACCCTGATTGATATGGCTTCTAAGCTTTGGAGGTTAAGGTCCGTATACGGCGGTTTCGTGTAACTGCCGCACGCCACGCCGTCGTCACTCGAACGGAGGAGTACTGTCCGTGCCGTGGTCGCCGCGTTGGAGCTGTACCTGGACCCGGTCGCGACACAACGCGTACGAAATGTGTGGGATGCCCTGGAAGCCGCCGGCGTCCCCACGCTGCGGGACCTGACCCACCGCAAGCATCGCCCGCACATCTCGCTGACCGGCGCGGAGCGGCTGGACGCGGACGCGGTCGTGGCCGCGCTGAGCGGGCTGGACGCCGCGCCGCCGCTACGGGTGAGCCTGGACTACATCGGACAGTTTCTGGGCCGGGTGCTGTGGCTCGGCCCGGTGCCCACCCCGGAGCTGCTGGGGCATCACGCCGCGGTGCACGACCGGCTGGCCACGGCCGGGATCGAGACATCCGAGCTGTATCGGCCGGGGCGCTGGGTTCCACACTGCACGCTGTCCATGCGGGTGCCGCTGGTGAAGCTGACCGAGGCGCTGCGGTTGTGCCTGGACGTGCTGCCGATCGAGGCGACCGTCACCGGGGCGGCCGTCGCCGACCACGCGCGAGGCCTCTACGCCCCGCTGTGACCCATAATGAAGGCGTGTTCACGCTGGAGGAGGCCCGTCGCCGGTACGCCGAGGTGCGACCGCGCATCGACGAGTTGATCGCGGCCCGAGCGGATCTGGCCGAGCTGACGGCCGACCTCGCCACCGAGGGCGCGAGCCCGCTCGGCGGGCTGCCGGAGGCGAAGGCGCTGGAAGCGCGGCTGCACGCCCTGCTGGAGGAGATCGCCGAGCAGGACATCCAGGTCAAGGGCTACGCCCCGGTTCTCCTGGACTTCCCCGGCGTACGCGACGGCCGCGAAGTTCTGTGGTGCTGGCTCGAAGGCGACGACGACATCGAGTGGTATCACCGGGTGGAGTGCGGATTCCCGGGCAGACGTCCCGTCTGAGGGCCAGGATGAGGTCATGGAGACGATGACCGCCTGGGAGGTGACCCGGCCGGGGCCGATGCGTACCGGGCCGGTGCGGCTGACCGAGCGGCCCGTTCCCGAACCCGGCCCCGGTGAGCTGCTCCTGCGGGTCAGCGTCTGCGCCGTGTGCCGTACCGATCTGCACGTCGCCGAAGGGGATCTGCCGCCACACCGGTCGCCGGTCGTGCCGGGGCACGAGATCGTCGGCCAGGTCGTCGGCCTGGGACCGGACGCCCAGGGGTTCGCACTCGGGGATCGGGCCGGGGTCGCCTGGCTGCGGCACACCTGTGGCGAATGCGCGTACTGCAAGCGGGGTGCGGAGAACCTGTGCGCGGACTCCCGCTACACCGGCTGGGACGCCGACGGCGGCTACGCGCAGTACGCCGTCGTCCCCGCCGACTACGCGTACCACCTGCCGGAGAACTATCCGGACGAGGAGGTCGCGCCGTTGTTGTGCGCCGGCATCATCGGCTACCGGGCGCTGCGGTTGAGCGAAGTGCCGCCGGGCGGCGTACTCGGGGTGTACGGGTTCGGCGGGTCGGCCCACCTCACCGCTCAGCTCGCCATCGCGCTGGGTGCACGCGTACACGTCATGACCCGGTCGAAGGCCGCGCAAGAACTCGCGCTCTCGCTCGGCGCGGCGTCCGCGACGGGCGCGGGCGAGCGGCCGCCGGAACGGCTGGACTCCGCGATCCTCTTCGCCCCGGTCGGGGATCTGGTCCCCGTCGCCCTGGCGGCGCTCGATCGCGGCGGCACGCTAGCCGTCGCCGGCATCCATCTGTCCGACATCCCGCCGTTGCGCTACGAGCAGCACCTCTTCTACGAGCGCACGCTGCGCAGCGTCACGGCGAACACCCGCGACGACGGCCGCGAGTTCCTCTCCCTCGCGGCGCGGCACCGGCTCCGCGTGCACACCATCGGGTACGCGTTGAGCCAAGCGGATCGGGCGCTGACGGATCTGGCCGAGGACCGCGTCGACGGTGTCGCGGTCCTGCACGCCTGATCGTCACCGCCCCGATCGCGCCGCTCGGTCGTCATCGGCCGGGGGCCGTCACGCCTGCGTGATCAGGCGCACTCGGAGCAGATGAGGTCGTCGCCCTTCTGCTTGGCGAGCTGGCTGCGGTGGTGCACCAGGAAGCACCGCGAGCAGCGGAACTCGTCGGCCCGCATCGGGACGACCGTGACGGTCAGCTCCTCGTCCGAGAGGTCTGCCCCCGGAAGCTCGAAGCCCTCCGCCGCCTCGGTCTCGTCGACATCCACGGACGGCGACTGGGCCGACGTGCGACGCGACTTGAGCTCCTCCAGGCTGTCCTCCTCGAGGTCGCCGAGGGGACGCCGCGGGGCGTCGTAGTCAGTCATGGTGGCCATTGCTTGTCCTCCTCCCCACATGGTCTGGGTGGCTTAACGAACAAAGTCGCCGACGGGTATGTTCCCCGATCTTGGCGTACGCGTGCTCGGTTTTCTGTGATCCCCGTCGCGCCACGCCGCACCCCGCTATTCGAACAGCGAGTGCTGCGTACCGGGCGGCTCCTCGCGATGCCGACGACGCCGGCGTGCCTGGATCACGATCAGGTCGACGAAGGCGACGAGCGCCAGCGCGCCTAGCAGGATAGCCGGTACTGGGTATCCCGCCACCGCCGTCCACACCGCCAGCGGCAGCGTGAAGATCAGTCCGAAACTGGCCAGCACCAGCCGCAGGTTCAACGCGCTTCTCGCGTCGCGCGGCTCGGACATGCGCGGCCCCGTACCCCCGGCGTCGTTGCCGGAAACGAGATCAGCCGATCTTTCCGAAGAGCCAGTCGCCGGCTGCCCCGCCCTGACCGGTGTAGTAACGACGGGCGGCGGTAATCAATTCCTCGACCGTGAGGACGCCGTCGCCGTCGGCGTCGAGGTGGTCGAAGGCCTCCCGGGCATCCGCCGGCCGAGTGCCGAACGCCTTCTGCATTGTCTGAAATTCGTCAAAGCCGAGCCGGCCGTCGTCGTCCGCGTCGGCCAGCCGCAGCACGGCCTCGACGGCGGGCCGGAACCGGCGGTCGAACCCGCTGTCGGCGTCGACGAAGGCCCGGACCATCCCGACGTTCCACTCCTCCGGCGTCAGCCGCCGGTCGCCGTCGGCGTCCACCGCGACGAGCAGCGACTGCCAGAACTCCTCGAAGCCGTGGGCCAGCGCCTTCGCCTTCGGGCTCGCCGGCGTCTCCCGGAATCCGGCCACGAGCCGGGCCACGAGCGCCACGACGTCATCGTGCTCGATGTGGCCGTTGGCGTTGACGTCCAGATGCCCGAACGCGCGGTCGAGCTTGAGATCCAGCAGCGTCGTGGTCATGCTGCGAATGTACGTGTTTGGCGGCGTACCGGGGCGGGAACGCGCATCTCGTGCGGCTGGACCACAGCGCGGCGGAGTTCCTGCCCGACGACACCGGATCGCTGAGCGCCCTCCGGGCGGCCGCCGACGGCTGTCAGGGCTGCGACCTCTATCGGGCCGCCACTCAGACGGTCTTCGGCGAAGGGCCACCGGACGCCCGCGTGGTGATGATCGGCGAGCAGCCGGGCGACGTGGAAGACCGCGCCGGTGAGCCGTTCGTCGGCCCGGCGGGACGGTTGCTCGACCGGGCCATCACCGAGGCGGGGCTGCGCCGGGACGAGATCTACGTGACGAACGCGGTCAAGCACTTCAAGTTCGTGCCGCCGGAACGAGGCAAGCGGCGTATCCACAAGACGCCCAACCGGGGCGAGATCGTCGCCTGCCGGCCGTGGCTGGTCCAGGAACTGGCCCTGCTGCGGCCGAGCGTCCTGGTCGTGCTCGGCGCGTCGGCGGCCAAGGCGTTGCTGGGCGCGAAGTTCAAGGTGACCGAGTCGCGAGGTCAGCTGCTGCCCTGGCCGGACGCGGCGGACCGGCCGGAGGACTTCCCGGCCGAGCCCGCGCGCCTGGTCGCCACGATCCATCCGTCCGCCGTCCTGCGGTCCGACGATCGCGAGGCGATGTTCCGCGGCTTCGTCGAAGACCTGCGCGTCGCCGCCGAAGCTCGCTAAGGCGACTGCGTACGCTTCTTCGCGGCGTTCTTCTTGGCCGGCACCTTGGCGACGCCCGTCACGGGTCCGTCCACGGTGGCCCCGTTGACCGGCCCGGAGCCGACCGGGCCCGGACTGACCGGCCCAGAGCTGACCGGCCCAGAGCTGACCGGCCCAGAGCTGACCGGTCCCGGGCTGACCGGCCCGGCGTTGGGCGAACCGGTCTTGGGCGAGCCGCCGGTCTTGGCGCCCCCGTTGAGCGAGCCCTTCGTCACGCCGTTGTGCCCGTTGGTGGTGACGATCGCGCTGACGGCGAGATTGCCGCCGCGGACGTTGGCGTCGGACAGGATCCGGGCTGCCTCCGCCCGTGCGCCGGCGATGATGTCTTCGCGGGCGCGCTGGTTCTCCCGCCGGCGGGCCGCCGCCACGTGCTCGCTGTCCACTTCGGCCTCGCGCCGGATCACGTCGGCGTCGTGGCGCGCCTGGGCCAGGAGCTCGTCGGCCTCGCGCCGCACAGCGGCCGCCTCTTCCTCCGCGATCCGCAGCATGTGGGTGATCCGGGCGCTGGCCGCCGCGCTGGGCGTGGCCGCCGAGACCTGGCCCTGGAGCCGCCGGATCTCGGTATGCGCCGCGGCCAGCTCCTCCTCCACCGGCGAGAGCCGTTTCACCGCGATCGACAGCACGTGGAGCTCGTCGCAGATGGCGTTCACGTAATCGTCCACTTGGGCGCGGTCGTAGCCGAACATCACCGTCCGGAACAGTCCGTCGTCCTCGTACCCGTCGCCGGGTTCGGTCTGCCGCGTCATGTTTGGAGCGTA